>CAZZVD010000041.1:0-27628 GCA_964657465.1 uncultured Acetobacteraceae bacterium
CGCCACACTCGGCGGTCGGCCCACGCCACTAGCTAGGGCATTGTGGTCGGAAGCTGAGGGTTGTGGCGAGAAATCCGGGCTAGTGTCAGACGGAAATGACCCTTTGTGCGACGACAGTCTACAGCCGCGGATGAGAGTAGTCTGAACAGCGTCTGTCATCCTTCCTTGACGCGGCGTCATCCACGGCACCAGTGACCGGAGCGGCCATAGTCGAGGGGCGCCGCTTGCTTAGGGCTGAGCGCCAATCTGATAGTGCAAGACCGCCAGCGATATACGGTACTGATAATCCGCATTTGTGTGGCTTATTTGTGCCTGTGTCTGTTGCAGCTGCGCCTGGCTGAGTTCCACAATATTGGACAGACCGAGTTGATAGCGTGTCTGCGCCAGCCCCAGGCTCTGATTCGCCTGGGTAAGTAGATCGCCGGTAACCCCTATCCTCAGGAATGCGTTGTTTGCCTGCAACCACGCGGTGCGTACCTCCCGCACAACTTGGTTGCGCAGTTGGCGTGTTTGCTCTCCGGCCGCGTGGGCTCGCAGGTTGGCTTCCCTGGCCTCTGCAGAGAAGAGAAAGCCGTTAAAGATGGGAACGTTCACATTGGCAGCAATGGCGCCGTCCCAGCTGGAGCGGAAGTACTCCCCCGGCCGAATCGGCGCCCCGCCAACAACACCCAGCGCGGTGATGGTGGGCCGCTTCTGGTCTGCCTGCGCTTTGCTTAGCTTCTGCTGCGCTTGCTGCCGGTAGACGAGGGCTTGCAGATCCGCTCTCTGCTGCAGCGCCGCTTGCGTCAGCACGTCAATATCGGGCGGAGGCGGAGGGGCCGCCGTCTCGCCTTCTACCAACGTATACCGCGTCTCATGGTCCAGGCCCAATACCTCGTCGAGCACTGCCATGGTGGCACTTGCGTTGTTGGTTGCGTCCAGTTGCAGTAGTTGCGATTGCGAGAGCGCCACATTGGCAAAGCTCAGATCGAGCGTGGAACGGAGCTTGTTTCGCGTGAGTTGGTTTACCTGGCCCTGCGTAGCCTGCCGCGTTGATACCGTTTGTTGCGCCACCTGGAGCAGCGCCTGCGCCTGCAGCGCATTGTAGAAAGCCTCATCCACCGCGAGGGCAATCTCTTCCCTACCAGCGATCTCGTTCGCGTTTTGCGCGCGTTCCAAAAGCCTGGAAGAGGCAATCAGATTGCTGGTGTGGCCGAAGTCAGTGATGAGCTGATTGAGTGACACGCCACCGCCGGCATGCTGAAACAACCGGGAATCCGAAAGCCCTCCGGACGCTACCCGGCTGCCATCCTCCGCGGCTTCAGCGGTAAGGCTGCCGGTGATGGCCGGCAGTTCCGCGGACCGCGACTCACGCACCACCTGATGTTGCGCCAGAGTCAGTAAATGGCTCACGGTGATGCGAGGATTGTTGCGCAGGGCCATGGCTTCTGCCTGTTGACGGGTGAGGGTCGCGGAGTTGGCCACTGGATCGCCCGCAACCTGTGCCTTTGCTGCCGGGAGCAGGGCGGCGGATAAGGCCAGGAAGGAAATTAAAGCCGGTGAGCGCATGTTACTGGTCCTCCATCTCGAAATGGCGCGCGTCGTGCGAGGGCTGGGGCCCGAGGACGTTAGCAGGCCCAGCGATTGATCGTGTGGCCCGCCCGTGGATGAGCAGGTAGACGGCTGGCACCAGGAATACCGTAACCACGACAGATACACCCAGGCCGCCGATAACGGCGCGCGCCAGCGGCGCATACTGTTCTGCGCCCGCCTCCGTGCCCAGGGCCATCGGGATCATGCCCAGCAGGGTGGCCAGTGACGTCATCAGAATCGGCCGCAGACGGATTTTGCAGGACTGCACCACGGCATCGATCAGGATCTTGCCGCGGCTGCGCAGAAGGCCGGCAAACTCCACGATGAGAATGCTGTTCGACACCACAATGCCGGTCATCATGATGATGCCCATCAGCGACATGATGTTCAGCGTTGCGCCCGTAACCAGCAGGATGATCACCACGCCCGCCAATCCAGGCGGGATCGCCATCAGGATGATGAATGGGTCGATAAATGACGCGAACTGCGCCATGAGAACCAGATACACAAGCACGATCGAGAGCAAAAGACCTATGCCAAAGCGGGTGAACGATTCATTCATGCTCCGCACCGCACCGCGTACAGTGATTCGCATGCCCTTGGCTGCAGCAGTGGTTTTTATCACATTGTCAACCTGCCTGCTTACCTCGTTGAGAGATTCGCTTGAGGGCTGCACGTAGACGTCGATGACGCGTCTCAGTTGATAGTGGTCCACCTCGGTTGGGGTATCAATCTGCCGCGTGAACACTACCGAGCGGAGCGGTGTGTAACCTTTCGCGTTCGATCCACGGAGTGGTATGTTTTCGAACTGCTCTGTGTCCATGTGTTCAATCTGATGGTTGGAGTACTGGACCGTCAGCATGTAGTTGTTGCCCGTGTTGGGATCGATCCAGTAGCTGGGGGCGATCACGCCATTGGAAGTGAGCGCGGTGATCACGTTGTCGACTACATCTTTGGGCGAAAGGCCGATCTGGCTGGCTCGCTCGCGGTCGATATTGAGTTCCAGGCCCGGATAGTGGAGATCCTGCGGGATGTAGACATCGGTGATGCTGCGCAACGGTCGCAGCTTTTCGGCGATTCCCTGTGCCGTGGCGAATGCAGCCTGCTGGTCATTTGAGCTGACCTGGATGTCGATCGGCGCGGGCAGACCCTGGTTCACAACTGAGTTAATGAGGCCTCCTGCCTGAAAGTAGGTAGTCAGTTCCGGCATCTCGGCGGCCAACTTTCGCCGCACCTGGTCAATGTAGGCGTAGCTCCCGATCGCATGGTCGTCTGCAAGGCTTACCTGGACGAAGGCTGTATCCATGGATGCATTTGGCGTGTAGATAGAGGAAAGGTCCGGGGTGATGCCGATATTCGACACGATCATGTTGAGGTCGCGCGTGGGAACGACCTGGCGAATCTTGTCTTCGACCTTCGCGATGTAGCGATCGCTCACCTCAACACGCGTGCCACTCGGCATTTTGATGTTCACCACGAACTGTCCCGGGTCTGTGCGTGGAAAGTAGGCGCGGCCCAGCAACGGGGTGAGCACCAGCAGGATCAGAGCGACAGAACCAAGCAGTACCGCTGTTGTCAGTCCGGGCCGCTGCAAGACGCGATAGGCCAAGTCCTCATAGCGTTGCAACAGGCGTTCGAAGAGACTGTTAAACCTCTGATGAAACCTCGTCGACAGCGGTAGCCTTGTCTCAGCCTGTGCCGGTTTTTTCGCCGGCTCATCGTGGTGGAGCCGAATAAATTTTGCGCAGAAGAGGGGGACCACCGTCATCGCGAACAGGTAGGAAGCGAAGATCGAAAGGACGACGCCCAGGGCAAGATCCGTAAAAATGTACTTACTCACGCCGGCAAGCAGGAAAACGGGGAAGAAGACGATGGACGTAGTGGAGGTCGCAGCCAGTACCGCCAACGAAACTTCCATGCCTCCCTCAGCCGCCGCGACCGCGGGAGGCTTTCCTTCTTCCATGAAGCGGAAGATGTTTTCGAGAACGACAACAGAGTCGTCGATAAGCCGGGAGAAAGCCAGCGCCAGGCCACCCAGCAGCATTGTGTTGATCGTGCCGCCGGTTGCCCCGATGACCAACAGGCAGGTGAGCGCGGAAAGTGGAATGGACAGCAGGACAGCAATGGTCGCGCGTCCGTTCCCCAGAAAGATCAGAATCATGATCCCGGTAAGCGCGAGCCCGATGGACGCCTCTTTCACCAGGTTCCTGATGGCGCCCTTGACGAAGGTGGACTGGTCGAACACAACGGCAGTGCGCAGCACATCGGGAATATCGACGAGGTGTTTAATGGCAGCGCGCATACCATTCACTATCTGGATGGTGTTGCTATTGCCACCCTGCTTCAGGATGGGAATGTAGACGGAATGCTGCCCATCGATGCGCACGATGTTCGTCTGCAGTGCGCCAGAGTCTTCTGCGTGGCCTATATCCGCCACCAGTACAGAAGCGTTGCCGACTGATTTCAGGGGCATGGAGTTGATCTGGGCCGCGCTCGGCACCTGAGAGTTCGCGTAGATATTGAAGTCTTTCGTGCCGATACGAACATCCCCGGCAGGCAGGATCAGGTTCGACTCGTTGACACCGGCAACTACATCCATCAGGCTCATGTTGTGAGCCTCCAGCTTCAGCGGGTCAACGTAGATCTGAATCTGACGGTACCGCCCGCCATACGGCTGCGGTACAGAAGCGCCGGAGACATTCGCGATCTGGTTTCGTACCTGAAACTGTGCCAGATCTTTCAGCTGCGTTTCATTCAGTCCATGGCCCTTGACGGTGACCAGGCAAACTGGCTGGCTGGAGGCAGTCATGCCCAGCACCACCGGCGGCAAAGTACCCGCGGGCAGCCGCCGCAGGTCGGCCATGGCAAGGTTGGAAATGTTGCTTAGCGCCGCATTGGCATCGGTACCCGGCTTGAAATAGATCTTGATCAGGCTGACGCCGGTGAGCGAACGGGACTCGATGTGATCGATGTTCGATCCCAGCGTGAAGAACCGCTCGAACGTGCCCGTGATGTCCGCTTCGATCTGTTGTGGGGGCATGCCGGAATAGAAGGTGGCCACCACCACCACGGGAATATCGATGCGGGGGAACAGGTCCACCGGCATGGAGACGACATTCACCACGCCGACGACCAGGACCATCAGGCAGAGCATGATGATGAAAAAGGGATAGCGCAGGGCAAACTTTGGCATTACTGCCCACCCGCATTTTGCGCTTCCGCGTCAGTCATGCCGCCTTCCTGCTGCATCAGGTCGTTGGTTGGTTCCTGCTGCGGCACCGGCGTAATGCGCTCGCCGGCGTGGTATCTATCCGGCGCACCCAGCAGTACCCGGTCGGCGGGCTGCAGGCCGCTCACCACCTCTGACAGCAGCGATCCCTGCAGGCCAAGCGCAACCTGCCGGCGCTGTAAGCGGTTCTGGCCGTCGAGCACCATCACGGTAGCCTGGTCCGTGCTGCCTTTCTCAACTGCCTGCCGGGTAAGGGCCTGCAAAGGGACGGTGAGCACATTCTCCCGGTGCGCCAACTGCAGGTACGCGTTGGCGTACATGCCGGGTGTGATGCTGAGATCCTGATTGGGCACGTCGACTTCCGTTTCCATGGTGCGGGTTTCCGGGGTCAAGTTCCGGGTAAACCGCACGATCTTGCCGGCGATGGAGCGGTGCAGGGCGGCAATGCGGATGTCTACCGTATCGCCCACATGCACGTACGCGACAGCATCTTCGGGCACCGGGAGGCGGAGACGAAGCATATCGCTTTGCGAGAGCTTGACCAACGGCGTGCTTTGCACATTGGAGGAGGTGCCTGATTGAATCAATGCACCGTTATCGGCGTAGCGCCAGGTCACAACTCCGCTCAGGGGAGCGGTGATCGTGGTGTACGACTGCAATGCGCCCACGCGCTGCATATCGGCGTGCGCCGCGTCTGCCCCTTGCCGTGAAGCAGAAAGCGCGGACTCGGCTGCATCTACCTGTGCTGCCGAAGACTCCGCCTGCGATCGGGCATCATCCAGCTCCTGCTCTGCAATCAATCCCGGCTGCGCTTTGGCAGCTTCGCGCAGGCGATCGTAATTCGCTTGCAGGGCGAGGTGCATCGATTTTGCACGCGACACTTCATTCCCGGCGCGCGCAATCTCATCTTTGCTGCGCCCTTCTTCTGCCTGCGTCGAGCGATATTGGGCGTTGAGCTCGGGCACTTCGAGCACCCCCAGAGTCTGGCCAACATGGACCTGGTCACCAATATCCACGTAGATATGCCGCAGATAGCCAGATACCTTGGCGTGCACATCGACCACCTGGTAGGGCTGGAACTGCCCGGCCAGGCTGAGCACGTGAGAGATATCACCGGTTTGTGCTGTGGCCACCGGAGCAGACGGCGCGTCTGGGTCACTCGCCCGGGCCTGTTGATTGCGACAGCCGGCTGCGATCAGTGCAGGACCGGCAGCGGCCACCAGAGCTAAACAAAGTTGCACCTTGGATCCAGTTCGCATGGAGAAACCTATCTCGTGAGCTCCTCGATCACGAGGACTGCACGATGCGCTCCATCGGCGGCAGCTGCGCTACACCGATGGCTCGTTGGGGGACGAGCGATTGAGACCTGTATCCACCCATGATGCGTCTTAGACCTCAGGCGCGTAGCAGTGCGTGGCGGTTCTCAGCTTTAGAGCGGGAAGAAAGCACCGGGAGGAGGTCGAACGAGAGCGAAGCGATAGAAGGCGGGTCGAAGCGGAGGGCGGTCGTCGGCACCCCAGGTGCCGGCAAAACAATTTGTTGACGCATAGAGCGTAAGCCCCAACGCCGCCAGAAACACCAGGGGCAAGAGCGGCAAGCGAGTAAGAGGATCGGGTGGCTGAACTGTAGCAGGCCTCTCCTTCTGCGAGAGGAGCTTGGCTTCCGGCGCGCAATGCGCGATGGAATGCTTGCTTTGATACAGTGACAGCTTGTATTGCAGACCCCAGCCGAATACGGCCATGGAGAGCATGAGCAGACCTAACGGTAGCAGCACGGCGCGTCTACGGTTTTCGGCTGGGTTGCTCACGAATGCCCTTCTGTTCACTTCCCTAACGAGAAATATAAACTACTGCGGATCATGATGCGGGTACAGAGTGAAGAGTTGTGCCGCATCCCACTGCAAATCCGCCACGGCTTGCTGAGCGCCGGTGAGCGCGCAGGGTGGCGTACGCGAGCCTCAGTTTCGTCACGCCCGGCAATACGACTCAGCGACAGATACGTTTTTAGCGTAGCGCGTCAACTTGTGAATAGCCGAAGATGCCACAGGAAGTTGCTTCTGCAATGAGTTCTGCGCATTAGCGAAATGAGGAAATTTTTGGCGGATTCCCCATTTCGCTAAAAACAAGCGGAATGGGGAATCAAGTTTCAGAAAGAAACCCGCAGTGCAAGTTGCACGGTTCGCGGCAAATTGAGTTGATGCGTCACCTGGCCGAAACCGGAACCACCTACGCCCAGGTTGGGCTCGGCAAATTGCGCGTGGTTGAAGATGTCAAAGATCTGGGTGGTGAACCTCAGCTTCACTAACTCCGTGATATCGAAGTTCTTTTCCGCGGCAACATCGAAGTTCGCACCGCCCTGGGACTTCAGCGCTGCATCGACGCGTGGTTCATTCCCAAACGAGAAGTTACCTGGCTGGGTGAAGCACGATGTGTTGAAGTAGGCTAAAACGCGCGCAGCACTGTGGGGTGCGCCGGCAGCGTTCTTATCGCAGCCAGAGGTGTAGTTCGGGCGGATGATGCCGGCGCCCAGGCCAAAGGGCGCCGTTCCGCCGCCGAATGTGCTCAGCCCATTCGATTGCGCCACCAGGGCCAGGGGCAAACCACTCTTGAGGATCGTGATGCCGTTCACCCTCCACCCGCCGAGCACGGAGTTAGCGAAACCATTCACATTGGCCCCATACTTCTCTCCCCGCCCGTAGGGAAGATTCACACCATAGTTGATGACCAGGTTGTTTGCCAGATCCTGCTCGCTCAGCGAGTACTCGGCTTTCAGGTTGGTGTTGTCCTGCACGACAGCGGTTCCCCCTTGTCCATCCTGGAAGGCGCTGGTGTTATCGACGGTGCTCATCAACTTACTCCAGGTATAAGCAACCTGCACGATGCCCTCATGGGCGAAGCGGTGGGTAAAGGTGGCCTGCAGTGCGTTGTAGTTGGAAATGCCAAAGCGCGGCACCTGCTGCAGTACGCCTTGCGGATATTGCGGATAGGGCAACAGCAGGTAACCCTGGGCTACCGTTGGCGTTCCCAGGGGAGAGGTGGAAGGAAACTGACCGTAAAACGGATTGGGTACCTGGTCCAACAACGCCGAACCCAAAGCATCGTATTGATCGGGCAGCTGGTTAAGATTCAAGCCGGAAGCGGTGTAGGCCGAGGCGCCGACCAGGTGCGTTCCCTTGGCGCCGGCATAAGCAACCCCCAACGTGGAACGGGTATCGAGGACGCGTTCGAAGGCCAGATTAAATTGTTGGGCGCTGCCATATTTCTGTACCGGCACACGGGCCCATAAGCCGAAACCAAGGGTCGCGTTGACGGCGTCCTGGGTGTGCCCCAGCGGCTGGGTGAGGCCGTTCGGCAGCGGATTTTCAACCGTTGCTTGCAGTGCCTGCCCGGGCGTGTTGTTGACGGTGGTGATGGCTCGTCCGACCTGGCTTAGCTGCGGTCCATCCTGGGTGATTTCAGAGGGTAGGTAAGAGATGCCGTAGCCACCCCGTACAACCGTCTTTTCACCGATGCGATAGGCGAACCCGACGCGTGGTGAAAAGAGGTTGTCGTGCAGTTGCTCCTCTCGCCGCGATGGGTAAGCCGGGCTCGCCACCAGCGCGAGGTTGGTGGTGAGCGGATCTGCGGCGCCACTCACTGGATTGATGATGGAGGTGAGACCGTTGACGTTTGCCGGAGTGTTGGGCAACAGCACGGTGTTGAGGTTGTTCTCTTCTGTGTACGCCCCCGGCTGTTCCCAGCGGATGCCCAGGTTCAGCGTCAGCCGGTTGGTCGCCTGGTAAGTGTCATTGATATAGAAGGCATAGCTGTGCAGGAAGGAATGTTGCGTGATGATGTTGCTGGCGGTCACGCTTGAAGGCGCGTTCAACAGAAACGACGCCAGCGCGTTGCCGGTGGCAGAGTCGCTCGGGCTCGAAGAACTGTAGACCGGCAGCGCATTTACGCTGGGGGGCGAACTGTTGCCGTAGCTGGTCCACAAGACCTGCCGCCAGTTACCGCCCATCTTTAACGTGTGCTTTCCGATGACTTTGCTGACGCTCCCATTGATCGCCAGCACCGTGTTTTCCCAGTACAACTGCGAAAGGCCTGCACCGATGCCATAGCCGGTGATGCCCAACCCCGGCAGTGCTCCGGTACCGCCGATGCTGGCAGCTCCCAGCGCCCCATAGTTGCTGTTGATAGAGCTCAGATCAAAGCCGCGAGAGAGAATGTTCTGAAAGTTGTAGTTCTCAAGATATGACACACGAAGATCGGCGAGCGTAGTGGCGTTAAATGTATGGGTGTCAGCCAGTACCCCTCCCTGGCTGGTGTTCCCCGTGCTGCCAGAACCCGTCCGCGTGCCAAAGGGATCACTGTCTCCGTTGTGCGGGTTCCAGTAGGTATAGCGGGCGAACAACTGGTCAGACTTACCCAGGTTGTAGTCCACACGCGCGTTGTACTGGTTTTGAAAACCCTCGATGGGTGCGCTGGCACTTACATTGGTGGTAAAGGGATTGGCGCTGCTGATGGTCTGGTTCACGCGCGCCTGGTTCGGTGTTTCCAACTGCAGTATCTTCAGCGCGGTGGCGTTGAGCTGGTTCTGCGGGATGATATTGCCGGTGTAGGGTGCACGCGTGATCGGGTTATAGATTCCCTGCGCGCCGGCAGGAAAGTCGGCGCTGAAATCTCCGTTCAACTCAGCAGTGGTGGGCACTCGAATGCTGGTGGGGCTGGTGGAGGTGAGGGTCTCCCGTTCAAACGCGAAAAAGAAAAAAGCCTTGTTGCGGAAGATGGGGCCGCCGGCGTTTGCGCCAAACTGGTTCTGGTGAAGCGGGCTTTTGCCCAGGCCGGCATGATTGCTGAACCAGTCGTTGGCGTTCAGGACGGTATTGCGGAAGTATTCATAAGCGCTGCCGTGGAATTGGTTGCTGCCGCTTTTGCTCGAAATCTGAACGACGCCGCCACCGAAACCGCCGAACTCCGGGCTGATGTTATTGGTGGAGACGCGAAATTCCTGTACCGCGTCCTGGGTCGGCACCAGAGAGTTCACGTTGTTCTCTGGCACGTTTTGCCCCATGCCGTCGTAGAAAAACAGGCTCTGCCCGCTGAAGCCGCCGCCGATCTGATAGTTGCCGTAGGCAATCGCCTGGGTTTGCCCTCCGGCCTGGAAGTTGCCGCTGCCACCGTTAGCTACCGTGCTCCCCTGCGTGCCTCCGCCCGGGGTTACGCCGGGAACGAAGGTCAGCAGGTTGTTGATGTTGCGCCCGTTCAGCGGAGCCTCGAGCAATTGCCTGCCTTCAACCACGCCACCGAGTGAAGCGCTATCGGTCTGCAGGGCCTGGCTGGAGGCGTTTACGTTGACGGTCTCGGAAACCTCTCCGGGCGAGAGCGCTTCGTCCACCCGCGTGGTGCCGCCCACGGTCACGTCCACTTCGCTGCTGGCAGCGGTCTTGAACCCTGTACTGGTGACGGTCACACTGTACGACCCGGGGATGAGATTGAGAAACGTGTAGCTCCCCGCCGCGTTGCTCTGAGTCGTCTGGCTTAAGTTGCTGCCGTTATTCCTGAGCACGACTTGTGCGCCCGGGATGGTAGCGCCGCTCAAGTCGGTAACCGTTCCCACGATGGTGCCAAAGCTGGTTTGCGCGACAGCGCTTCCACCGGTGGAAAGGACCGCCACGGCCAGAAACATTAAGGTGATCGTGCGCAGCGTTAACAGCTTGTTTTTCAAGTACCGCATTGGCCACAGCCTCCCTGCTACAACGGTCCAAGTTGTATGTGCTTTGGCATAGGGCTGTCAAGGAATTGATCAGGGGTTTAGGTCAAAGTTGTATAGTCATCAAAAATTTACGGCAGAGCGGGAGTACCAGCCTGGGGTGAGTGGGCGGCTGACGCGCCGCAGGACCTGCGGACAACCAGCCTTCCGTAGAGCAGGATGGAGCGGGGCGGGGCCTCGGGGTATTTCACCCGTGCCAGCATCGCCGCCATGGCCGAGGCGCCGATGTCGCCGCAGGGCTGGTGGATGGTGGTGAGCGGAACCTGCAGCAAACTGCCGTAGCTCACGTCATCAAAACCTGCCACGCGCACCTGTTCCGGGATCTGGATGCCGGCATTCAGCAGGGCCTTCATCAATTTGGCGGCGGTCTGATCGTTGCCGCAGATGACGGCGTCGATGCCGCCCTTGCGGATGCGCCAGGCCATGGCTTGCTCATCGACGGCATCGCCGGCCATTACCATTGTGTCTAGCAGGGTTTTGCCGTGTGCGTGCAACGCCTCGCGGCAACCCGCCATGCGGGCCTCGACGGTTTCGACGGAGCCCTCCCGCGCCAGGAAGGCGACGTGGCGCGCGCCGGCGACTAGCAGGTGCTGCGTGAGCAGGAAGCCGGCTCGGCGGTTGTCCAACCCGATCAGGTCGAACTCCGGCGTGCGTGGAAACTGCAGGCCGCAGCGATCAAGCAGCACGACCGGGACATGCGCCTGGCGCAGGCTTTGCAGGATTTGCCGATTTACTGCTTCACGGTCCGGGCTGAACTCCAGCGGCGCAAAAAAGACACCATTTACCTTTTGCGCCAGATAGTGCGCGCACAGTTCGATAGCCTGGCCAGAGCGGTTATCGGCCGCGGCAAAGGATGGCCCCCATAGAAGGGAATGCCGTTTTGCCTCCGGGGAGCGCGCCATACCCCGGCAGATGGGCTCGAATATCTCGGTCAGGCCAAGGTCCGGAATAAGCAAGCCGAAGACCAGTCCGCCGGATTGCGGCGCTTCTGCTGCGTAGGTGCCGGAGCCCACGCGCCGTATCACCAGGCCATCATGTTGCAGCTGCTGGAACGCCTTGACTACCGTCATGCGGCTCACCTTGAAGCGGCGGGCCAGTTCGGCTTCACTCGGGAGCCGTGCTCCGTTGCGGTATAGTCCGGCAGCCAGCCCCTGCCGCAGGCTGGCAATGATCTCGTGGTACTTGGGTTGTGCCTTCGTCTGCGGTTTCGCAGACAAACCTTTGCTGGCGGCCATCCTCATCCTTTTCAGCTTTGCTACCTTTGCGGCACATACACGGCAGGCGTCCGCCGTGATACGCGCCGTGCTTATAATAAGCAAGCAGCGGCAGGTTGACTATACCAATCAGGACGGAAGAGCAGCAGAGTGCCCTGATAAGGGTTGAGGAAGGTCACCGGTTTACTGCGTAAGCGAGCCGCGGATGACCTAAAGACCAGACATTGGAAGCGTGGTCGATAGTCCCGATCTTTCGAGGATCTTCTCGTTCCCGGGTACCGCTTCTATTTCTTATCTGTTTCTGTGGCTTCGTCCCGGAGCCACCGCTTCGGTATTTTCCAGCCCAAGGCAACGGCCAGCAGACACGCGCCGAGCACGAATGCCGCAGCAGACCAGAAGAAGTCATCGGAAAAATCGATCCCGCCGGCCGTCACCAGCGCCGGCTTCCCGGGATGCAAGTCGTGTAATCCCATAAAAAACGCTCCGGCGCTAAAGGCAAACATCAGGAACGCCAGCAGCAGGCCGCGCGTCCGCCCCGGCAAACGATCAAATCGGTCCGGTTCTCGCTTAGTGGTCATGCCGGTCTTTCCTCGCTCATGATCCAAATGTTTGTTCGTTCTTCCCGATCTCCCCGGAACTCGCTATCCCGATGCAATCTCCGAAGTACGGGATCCAGAGCAAACGCTAACGCCCGTAAGGCCTTCGAGGACATAATGGCGCATTCTAACCTCGGGGCAATGCAGCCGGTGTGGGGGAATTGCCCGCGATTCGCGCATGCCTCACGTGGTGGCCGGGAACCGGTTGGGATCCGCGACAGGATGCGGGACATCCATCAGACAAGCCTGGAAGCTAGCGGAGCCGGTAAACAACCGCGGTAGTAGCTGAAGAAGCGTATACCAGTCCCAGCAGAGTATCTCTTCTTGAATGGCGGCGGCATTTACGTCATGTACACTCTGCCTGGCGACGAGCCTAGGATGCTCCTCACTGCGCTGGATGTGCGACATCCGCACTTCTCGCCTGACGGCAAAGAAATTTTGTGCTGGCAGGACGGGGGAGCGTTCCTTGTGCCGGTCGAGGGTGGCCCACCCGCAATCGGTTAAGTTGCCGGAGCCGCGGGCACAAATGATGATCGCGCCGGTGCGCAATGGATCGCCGCTCGGTGAATCGGAATGGATCGCGGTCACCGATGGACAACATGTTGACGATAAGCCCCAATTCCCCCCAGACGGAAACACCTTGGATTTCACGTCCAAGCGTGACGGAAACCTTTGTGTTTGGGCTCAGCGATTGAATCCGACGACCAGACATCCGCTTGGCAAACCCTTCGCCTACGAGCATTTCCACAACTCAGCAGGCCGCGCCGGTGCTGAGTCCCCCAATGAGAATGATTTCAGTGTTGCCCGAGACAAGATTCTCATTAGTCTCCCTCAACTGCACAGCGCTGTCTGGATGACACAGATGCAATAGAATTTGCTCGAAGCCAATCGAGCGTTCCAGGCTAAGGGCGCCGCCGGAACCGCAGCTTACGGCAAACGCGTGAACCGTTGCCCAAGAACCCTACTGCACGCGAACCAACGCGCTTCGTTAGAGGTTCAGCTTCTCCCCAATGCCGGGGCCTCTCCGGTATGAAAGACAGAGCCAAGGTTAGTACCATGGGCCCATCTGCTCAAAGCAGCAGCTACGGTTGCAGATGGAACGCGTAACGTTCCCTGCACTCAGCGCACTATGCTTTGTACGCTCTGGAGCGATCATGCGAGCGACACTGGGCGCCAGACCGAGTCCACCTGTGACCGGTTGGCTGAAGGAGATGAACTATGGCACAGGCAACACCCTGGGCGATCCTGCTGATGAAGTGGAATGACAAGGCTGACGAGCCGAACAGTCCCGATTTTTACAACAGGCTATTTACGACGGCGGGGACCGGCACCTTCAACATGACCGATTACTTCACCACGATGTCGCATGGAGCGCTGGACTTATCAGGATGCCAGGTTTTCGGTTGGCTGACTTTGGACCAGGCGCAGAGCGTGTACGTTGGCAATGCTGCCCCGGCAGCGGGCCAGCTTGACCGCAACGGTCTGCTCAATGCGGCGAAGGCAAAAGCGACTGCAGCCGGCGTAAACCTCGCCAACTTCTGGGGAGTGATCGTGGTGATGAATACGCTGACCGACCTGTGTGGCTGGCTCGGCGGGCGGGCTGCGCTGTGCGATCCCGGGTCACTGGAACCAACGGTGCTGGGTCAGGAGATGGGCCACGGGTACGGATTGCAGCATAGCCGGGTGAACGGTTCTACCGCCGATTATCAGGACCCCTGGGACACGATGAGCACCTGGGATAGCTGCTATTACGCGGCGAATGTCGACTATACGTTGATCGGACCAGGATTGTGCGCGTCCAACATGCGGTACATGAACTGGCTGGACGAATCCCGGGTGTGGAAGCCGAGCGCGGCAAGCTTTTCCCAGCAAATCATTCTGCGTCCGCTGCACTCGCTCAGCCTGCCGGGGAATCTCGCGGCTGAACTTCCTGGTGTCGTAGGCGGTTTTCTGGTGGAGTTCCGTGTTCCGGAAGACTGGGATTCCGGCTTCACGCCTCCGCGGTGTTTGTGCACAGTCTGCAAAACGGCCGTTCGTATCGGATGCTGGGGACCAATGGGAACAGCGATCTGCAAGTCGGCCAACGATTCCAATGGGGAACAGAATCCTTTATGCAGCTGCCTTTTGCTTCTTTAGTGGTTGACGAAATCAATGAGGGGGAACACTTTGCCAAAGTCACCTTAAGCTACCGGCCGCCCAGAAGGATCGAGGTGCCGGGCCTTGTGGGGGAGTTGTTCGGAGGCGTGGCGGTGGATGGCGGCGGATGGATTCTCGTCAATGGACATCTGCAACCAGTGGACCCATGGGGACCGCTGCGAGGGGTTCTGGAGCAGGTAGTGGCCCATGCGCAGGCAAACGGAGTTGCGGACGCGATTGTTGCACTCGAGGCGCGGAAATCCGCGCTTGCCCGGATCGTGCAGATTGCGTCGGCAGAGCTGAACGACTTAACAGAGCTGGAAACACCACCAGCAGCGACCCGGCGGGGGATAGCAGGCGCAAGGGTTTCTCTCGAGTAGGACGAAGTGGATGCAGGTAGCGGCGAGACCCATGAGGTGACATCCATAATAGGGAACAATGACTGGAACATTGTGACGACCTAGCGGAAGGTGTTTCGCAGAACACGGACTCTGGGTCTGCCTGGCTCCCGGGACCGTCGCAAACTTCTGCGCTTGCGGAATTGATTGTGCGTCCGCAAGGCAGGTTCCCCCGCTGGTCCGACCCTAGGGCAATGTTAAGCAGTGTGGAGCGGAAGAGGCGTACTGCAGGTCCCTCGGCCCCGCTCCCAGGATGACAAGGGGAGCTTGGTTGAAAAAGCCTCCGGCTGGCGGAGAAGGGTCGGCGAAAACTCATCGGACGCGCTCGGACCCGGCAATCGGATAATTGCCACGGGAAGTGCTTGCTGGGTAAGACTTTTTATTGCGCTTCCCAGGTTATTTCGCTAACGGTCGAGCAAAGCCGAGCAAGACCATCAATGTCGGATTTTGGTTGCGTACAGTCCACGGTTGCCAACGATGGGGCTAACGGCGCTATGGCGGCTTTGTGCGCGTGTCTGTGTGCAAAGGGCTAACCCAAAAGGATAGGCAAGATGGTACACGCGGCCTTGTTTTCCTATTACAAAGCTGAAAGCCCTATTTCTCTGCGCACACGAAAGTGTAAAATTTGTGGACGCCATTTAAGGCCATGGTGCGTATCATTTGCAGGCGGTGCTTCTATGAGCGAGAGAAACGACCAGCACACGAAGCAATTCCCTTTACGTCTGGCGAGATCCTTGAAGGAAGCGGCCAATCACATGGCCCAGCGGGAGGGAATCTCCCTGAACCACTTCATCAGCCTTGCGGTCGCGGAAAAAGTCAGCCGCATCGAAACGGAAAGGGGGGCAGCTTCTTCATCCCAGGCAAAACTTGCCTAGCAGGCCGCAGGCGGTGGTGTAAGTGATTTTGCAGTGATAAGAGCGTGATTCGGACCGTGCCCTCTGCGTGTGAGATCGAGTTGAGCCGCCATGCGGCGCAACGAGTCTGCTTCATCTCAGGGCTCGAGGCCGCGTGAATGCTGACCGAAGTCAAGGTTTACGCAGGCTGCCAGGAAGCCCCTGGCAGCGCCGGCGCTGATGGCAGGCGCTGCCCTTCCCTGCATGCCACGTTCGTTTGTCCCCGCATGCAACAGGCACGAGCACAAACGCCACCATCACGGCTTCATCATGAACGACACCCGGCGATTCTGCTGCCAGCATCCCTGGTCAGCTGTTGTGCACACCTGGCTCGATTTTCCGTTGCTGATGATTTCGAGTTGGTCTGACGGAACACCCGCTTCTGTCAATCCACCCTGCACCGCCCTGGCGCGGCGGATCCCGAGCGATAGATTGAACGTCGACGACCCTCGTGGATCCGTCCAGCCGCTGATGAGCACATGAATCGTGGGATGCGCGATCAGGTACTTCGCCGCCTGGCTGATCGAAGCCTGCGCAGCGGGCCGGAGCACCGCACTATTCACCGCGAAGTACACGTCTTTGACGTTCTCATGGAACTCCTTGTCAGCTTTTGACGAATCGACATTGGTGACATAGGTGTTCCCCGGGACTACCGGCTGCTCAATCGGCATCACCCGGAACACGGCAACACATTCGCCGCCGATGGCTGGTGAGGAAAGAAGGTTGGCACGACCCTTGACGCGATAATCGCCAGTACTCATGCCCGTGGTGTTAATTGAAACTGTGTTGCCTGACCCTTCGATAGTTCCGCCATCGGTCGACCATGCGTAACTAAGTTCCTGCTGCCCAGGTTCTGTTTTTGCATCGCCGGTAATCACGACCATTTGACCCACGGGAACATTGGCGACGTTGGTGCTGCAGGTGAACGCTACGGTGGGAGGCAGCGGAGGAGGAGGAGGTGGCGCAGCCTGGACTGCCGCCTGCACGGGCATCGGCTTAGCATGCGGCGTTCTGCCGTGGAACTTCACCGTGAGTCCGGCGCCCAGCATCAGGTGATTCTCTTCGTTGTTCACTCCATTCGGAAAGGTTGTGCGCAGATATTGCGCGTTGATCGCCCGCAGTGAGAACCTTTCTGTCAAAGTAATATCGAGACCGCCCCCGGTAGAAATTGCAAAGCTGGAGGCACTGGTACTGCTTGTGGTCGCAGTCGGGAAATAGGAGTTGCTGCCGTGCGCACCGCCTACGAGAAATTCACCAAACGGGGCAAACCGGCCCCGTGCGTACGTAAACCTCGGTCCGGCCGTGAACGTTGTGAGGTTAAGCCCCTGGCCCAGTGAACCGATGTTCCCGTTCGTGCCCCCGGTGATCTCGCCGCCAATACCGATCCAATCGTTCAGGTGGATGCCAAGGGAAACGAAACCGCCATTGGTATTAAAGCAATGGCAGCCGCCCGGGGGGGAATTTGCGCGAATGTTGTTGTACCCCAGCGATAGGTCGTATCGCGGAACGTTCATCACCTTGAACTGCGGTCTGCTTTGCGCACCGGCAGCAGCAACACCAAACATTCCAAGGCACAGGGCTGCAATGGTTAGACCTGTTCCGCGCATGGTTACTACTCCTTCCGGGCCTGGTGCCCTATACCGCACTTCGTTCAGGCTGGCTGGAACTGCTACAAGCGGTCCCAGCGCAGCCGATTGGTTTAGTACAGCAATGAAATGCTGGGTGAAGTGGTCGTCACGCTGGTATCGACCAGTACGAACCGACCCGGCGCGATCTCGTACAGTACGGTGGTCGCGCCCAGTGTGAACCGCCCATCGGCTGCGGGCGCCAGATTGTAAGTAGACGTGTTGGTAACGCCCGCCTGCAGAACGTTGATGGTGCCTACCCCCACGTTCATGTCGAGGGTACTGGTGGCGCTTCCCGTCCCATTCGCGGTGATCTCCCCGGAGTTGTTGATACTGGCCAGGGAAGCCGCCGGCAGGCTCGCATAAACATACGTGCCATTGAACGAAGCCAGCGTCGAAGGCGTGCCAGACTGCGCCTCAAAGCGCCCCAGCCCGGCATATCCTGTTTCCAGGAAATAACCGTTATCGGGGCTGATGAGATAAAACGCACGCGGAGCGGGCGGCCCTGAAGGCAAATGCAACGATTGCAGTAACAGGGTCAGCAGGGTGCCTGGATTCGGGTAGTTCAACAACCCGCGTCCATTCGAACCAACGGTGCACACGCTCGTTCCGGTTGACTGATAGGTACCCAGAACGGCATTGAGGATATTGCTGGACGATCCCAGCCCGGTCAAACCGTTGACCAGCCCGGTCAAGCCAGCCTCATCCACGTTGGTCGTGTTGCAGTGACCAGCGCCATCACCCACTGCGCGGAAGATGGTCGCCGTGCTCAGGTTGAGCACATTGCCCAGCGTTGCTCCCAGCAAGCCGGGGTTCGACTGCGCGTTCTCATAGCCGATGACAGCAGCACCCATGGACGCATTGCTGAAATTGGTTTGGGTTTTCCGTTGGGTTGTGCCTGCCAGCAACAGGTAGGCCGAATGTTTGTCAGTCGACATCACGAACGCCTGGCTGGCGCTCACGAGGTACACGACGTAGTCTGTCGGGTAAATACCAGACGGCGTCCCGGCGGTATCCATGGAGAGGGTGAGACGGCCATTGCCATCGGAGGCCGCGTAGCTGCCAGTCAGCAGGGCTTGTTCATAATTAGTGCTGGCAATGTTTGCATCGCTCACACCGCTGAGACCGGCGGCTCCGTCGGTGGTGAATTCACCGACAGAGGCGACTGGGCCAGCGGCGATGCCGATGGTGCAGGCGGGCAGGCAGGGTGTGTCCCCGGAGAGGCCGAAGGCATAGCTCCCTGATAAGCCGGCGCTGAAAGACGCCGGCTGCTGGGCCAGCATGGTGCCCGAACCGCGGGTACCCACCAGCTGGTTATCGTCGAACTCGATCAGGCTCGCTTGCGTCGCCACCGTAGCCGGCGAAACTGGCGCCTTCACCGCGATCGAGTAGGTTGTGCTGCCGCCAGTGGTGCCGTCGGCATTCAGGGTCGTGGTCGTCATCAGACCACGGCCGTCGATGCCCAGAGTGTAGGTACCGAGGAACGGGTGACTGGCAACCGTGTTGCCGCCTGGGTTTGAAGACTGGTGATTGCTATCCAGTTCTCCGCCGTTGATCCCCCCTGCCCCATCTGCCGTAAAGCTGGCGATAGTGGCTGTCTGATACGCCAACACTCCTGCAACCACATCGTCATACCCCTGGAAAAGGAAGGCGTAGGGCCCGTTCAATTCCGAATCGGTTGGGGTGGTGGGATACACAATCAGCAGCACCAGCGGCAGGCTCGCCGTCTGGGGAGTGGGTTCTGTATCCGTGGCGGTCACGGTGAAGCTGGAGGCGCCTACGGCTGTCGGCGTGCCGCTGATTGTTCCCGTCGATGACAGGTTCAGACCAGGCGGCAGGCTGCCGGCAGTAAGGCTGTAGGTGTAAGGCTTAATGCCTCCGGCAGCAACCAGGGTCTGGTTGTAGGCCACCCCGAGTATGCCATTCGGCAAGGAGCCGGTTAGGGTGAGTTTGGGTATCGGATTCACGGTAACCGTGACTGGTCCTGTGACCGTGCCCGCGGTCGGCGTGGCGGAATCAGTCGCTTTCACGGTGACGACTGTGGTCAACGGATCTCCTGCCAGCGGGGTGCCGGTGATCACGCAGGCTGCTCCCAGCGTCAAGCCGCCAGGCAGTGTGCCGCTGGTAATTTGGCAATCGTAGGGCGAGGTGCCGCCCGCCACACCAATGGTGCCGGTGTACGGTACGCCGATAGTGGCTGGGGGAGGGTTGCTCAGGGTGCGGGTGGCCCCGACTGGCAGTATCGTCAAGGTCACAGGACCGGTAACCGTACCCATGGGGTTGCTGGCGTCTGTTGCCTTGACAGTCACGGTGTCGGTTGGCGTGGTGGCGGCCGTGGGGGTGCCGGTGATCAGGCAGGTCCCCGCATTCAGGTTGATGCCGGCCGGCAACGTGCCTGCCGTGATGGTGCAAACGTACGGTGCTTTGCCACCGTTCACCCCAATGCTGCCGCTATAAGGAGCATTCACGGTGCCCGTTGGGGGATTGGTAAGAGTCAACGTCGGTGGAGGAGCGGCCACCACGGTCAGGCCGACTGGCCCGGTGGCGGTTTCAGAGGGAGTGCTGGCGTCGGTAGCCTTGACGCTCAGGATGACGGAGTCGGCCACCGTGGGTGTTCCACTTACCACGCACGCAGGGCTGAGGGAGAGACCCGCCGGCAGCGTGCCGGCCACGAGCGAGCACCCATATGGCGGCAAGCCGCCGCTCACGCCAATGGTCGCCGTGTATGGAGTGCCCACCGTTGCGTTGGGGAGGGTAGGCGAAATCGTCAGAGGTGTGGCTGAAACCGTTATGGTAACGGGGCCCTGGCCCGATTTCGATGGATTACCGCTATCAGTGCCTTTAACCACCACAGGGTAGCTACCAACGGTGGTTGGGGTGCCGGTAATCACACAGTTCGCACCCAGAGTAAGACCTGGAGGCAGCGGCCCGGTGATCAGTTGGCAAGTGTAAGGACCGGTGCCGCCGGCCACGCCGACCGTACCGGAATAAGGCGTGTTGACCGTGGCGCCGGGGGGATTGCTGAGCACCAGGGTCACGGCAGCAACCACCGTGATGCTCTCTGGCCCGGTCACTGTGTTGGCTGGGCTGCTCGAGTCGGTAGCCGTGACCTGAACAACAAAGGGGCCGCCGGCTGTGGTGGGCGTACCACTCACCACACACGCTGACGACAAGGTAAGCCCGGCCGGCAAAGTGCCTCCCGCCTGGATGCAGCTATAAGGAGGTAGCCCGCCCGACACGCCGATAACCGCGCTGTAAGGCACATTTACGGTTGCGTTTGGCAAGGTCGCCAACGTCAGGCTGAGCCCGGCGGGAGACACCACGATCGTCACAACCGAGGTACCCGTCGTCACCGGCGATCCACTGTCCGTGCCCTTTACAGTGATTGGATAGTTGCCCGCTGTCGTGGGTGTTCCCGTGATTACGCAGTTCGCGCCCAAAGTGAGCCCGGCAGGCAGCGGACCGGTGATGAGCGTGCAGCTATACGGACCGGTGCCACCCGATACCCCGATTGTTCCTGTGTAAGGAACGTTCACCGTGGCCCCCGGAGGATTGCTGATCACCAGGACGGGAAGTGCGGAGACCGTAATACTTTCCGGGCCGGTAGTCATCAGGGCGGGGCTGCTGCTGTCTGTAGCCGTAACCGTGAACGCTGAGGTTCCGGGCGTCGTTGGTGTTCCGCTTACCAGGCAGCTCGGCGCCAGGGTGAGCCCGATGGGAAGGGTCCCCGTCGCCAGCGCGCACGTATAAGGTGCGGTCCCACCGGAAACAACGATAGTGGCTGAGTAGGGGACGCCGACCGTCGCCCCAGGTAGAGGTGATAGCGAAAGGACTGGCCCAGTACCGGCTGGATTGATTTGTATGCTGAAGGCGGCGGAAGCCGTGGCGCCAGACGCATCGGTCACTTGCGCGGTGAAAGTTGAATTGCCCTGGATCGTTGGAGTTCCAGAGATCACCCCGGTCGCGGCCGCCATTGTCAAGCCTGGAGGTAGTGAGCCTGCGGTCACAGCAAACGTATAAGGAGCCGTGCCACCAGAAGCGCCCAGCGCTGTCGTGTAAGCAATACCTACCGTGCCGGCGGGCGGATTGCCCGAGATAAAGGTCAACGAAGCTACCGCTGTAGAGATGGCGATGGACTCAGGAGCTTTCACCGTAAATGGAACGTCACTGGAATCGACCACCTGGGCCGAAAAGTTCATCAAGCCTGCCGTGGTAGGTGTACCCGAAATGACGCCGGTCGCCGCATCGAAACTAAGACCGGCCGGTAAGGTTCCAACTGAGATCAAGCCCAACGGAGCAGTGCCGCCCGATGCTTTCAGGGTAGCGGTATAAGGGGTGCCGATCGTTCCCTCCGGCGGCGTTCCTGAGATCACGGGATCGGGATTCACCGTGATGTTCACTACCTTCGAATTGCTGGTTCCTGATAACGCCGCTGTCAACGTCAGCTTTAGCTGCGTCGTGATCCCGGCCGGGGCCGTGTAAGTGGTCGAGGTGCCCGTCGGCGAAGAAAGGCTACCGCAGGCGGAGGCCGAACACGTGCTGCTACCCAGTGCCCAGGTCACGGGCTCCTTGCCTGCCAGCGCGGCTGTCACCCCGAAGGACTGGCCGGCATCGATGGTGATTGCCGAAGAGGACAGGCTGGTGATGCCCCCTCCCGCGTATCCACCCGAACCGCAACCCGTCAGAGCAGCGGCAAAGGCCATGATCACCATTAGCCAGCCGCAGCAGCTTGCGCGCGCATACCTGGTTCGTCTCTGGTTCAGTTCCGGTTGGCGGTACCCACCACGGCAACGCCGGGTCGATGCTTGCTCTTGCGTCTGGGGGGCAACAGAGGAAGGCACCGCGGCTTGCAGATCGGCAAACGAACCATAAGTATCAATGGACATATCGACCTCGATCTCCAGGAAGTCCGGCGCCTGCACAATCGCTAAGTACGTGGTCGCCAGCTGACAGCCTGTTTGACTCACACATCTAAACACCAAAACTAAGTAACTTTGGAGGGATACGCTTAATAATTGTGGGATGTGACATCGGCTGTGATATCACCTGTTCCTTGCGTGCTGTCACAGTTGCACACTAACTTGCAAATCACGCTACAGTCGCTGTGTATTTAGGAGAGAGATTGAAGCGAATACAACTTTGTTGTTATATCTAAGTTCATGGCTGGTACTAGGATGCTGGTGAAACATAGAGACATCTAAATCTCGCAACAGCTAGGACTTACTGTATGCACTTATATGACAAGCGCAGCTTGAATTTTCCACTACGTCTCTCTCCTACTTCAAAAGTAACGGCGGCGGCTCTGGCACGCGAGGATGGCATATCACTGAACCACTTCATCAATCTTGCCGTCGCTGAGAAAGTCAGCCGTATGGAGAGCGAGATACTGACACAGCACCAGGCGACGTCGACAACGCAAAAGCTTATGCTTGCTGTAAGCGTGGTCAATAAGAAGTTTTACAGCTGATACGTCAGGTGACCCGCCAACTTTCAGCGCTCTGCGCCTGCTGCCTTCTCCATCCTTCCCTTTCGGATTCCCCTTGACCTCGTGCGTTCCACCGTCCATTCGGAGGCACCGCTTGCTCACCCTACGATCGATCTCCATCGGGTCATGATCTTCTGCTGTCAATCCGGAGCTCCTTTTTATTGTCGTTCCGCACTCTTGAACGCGCATGCGCCTGGACCGATACGTGTAACACCCGCAACATACCGTAAGGAAAGCAAACCATCCGTCTATAAGTCATTGTTTCTGCTGATCGATCTGATGCGTTCACTGGGCTATCAGTAGCGGGGTCAGCCGGCAACGTCGACTCTGTAAATTGTCACAGCAAGGGTGTTAATTACCGAGGTACCCTCCCCGGCAACCAATAACCACTCCGAATCATTTACATGTTCCACATGTGCGCACTATTGTATGGACTCTGAACTTTGTTTCGGAGCGTCTTCGGTGAGTCTTCATTGAGCCCACTCGCCAGGCCGCCCGAGGTGGCTCCGCAAAAGACCATGAGGATGATGGTTTGGTGCATTGGAAGCCCTGGGGGGAAGTCGTGGGGTTCGATGTCGGTCAACGCATTGCCGATTATGAAGTTGAGAGTCTCCTTGGTGTAGGCGGCATGGGCCGCGTGTATCGGGTTCGCCATGTAATTTCTCAGCGCACTGAAGCGATGAAGGTTCTGCTCGCCGATCTTTCGGCGGAGCCCGAGGTGGGCGCCCGCTTTCTTGGGGAGATTCGCACCCTTGCCGGCCTTGATCATGCCCACATCGCGCAGTTGCGGACCGCCTTGCAGACGGGCAACGAACTCGTCATGATCATGGAGTTTGTAGACGGCTGCACGCTCCAGGCATTGGCACAGCAGGCGCCCATACCTGCGACGGTGGTCGTCGGATACATGCAACAGGTGCTCTCAGCACTCAGTTACGCGCATAGCCGTGGCGTGGTCCATCGCGACATCAAGCCGGCCAACATCATGGTGACCACGGACGGAGTCGTAAAGCTTACCGACTTCGGGATCGCGAAATCCAAGAGCAAGGACGAGCTCACCCGTCCTGGCACCACGGTCGGCTCGCTCAATTACATGTCGCCGGAGCAGGCTCTGGGCGGCTGCACCGCAGACGGACGATCGGACATCTACTCGGTTGGCATTACCCTATACGAGCTTCTGGCCGGACGAAGACCCTTCGAGGATGAATCTGCTTATGTCATCCTGCACAGCCAGTTAAACGTTGTGCCGACTCCGCCCATCGTGGTCAACCCGCTGCTTCCGCGGGTGCTGAGCGATCTGATCATGAAGGCACTGGAGAAAGACCCGGGCAAGCGTTTCCAAAGCGCGGCTGCACTCAGTGATGCCCTGCGACAGGCGACAGGTATTGCAGCGGCAGACCCGCCCTTCACCGCGGCTCATGTCGTACCCGATGCGGTTGCCGATGCTTTGTCCTGGTTTTCCACTGGTGGCCACCGCAGATTGTGGGTTGCCAGTGCAAGCGCTGCCACCGTGTTCGTCGTGGGCGCCGCCATATTGGGCACACCGCATTTGCTAAAACACGGCCCCAACGCCCTCGCAGCGCAGCCGGTAGCGGTGCAATCCGTGGTAGCACGGACCATCGAGCGACCCACGATCAGCAAGGCCGGACCAGAGCAGCCGCCACAGGAAGCGCCACAGCAAGCACCAAAGCTGGGCTCCGCGAAGGCAGCGCTGCCCAGCGCCAGGGCCAGCAACCCAGATCACGTGTCGCAGAAAAAACCCCAGCGGCCGGCACCCTCGACTACACAGGCAATCCATGACATGCAAGAGCCCGCTGACGCTCAGGAACAGCCGCCCAGGCATTCGCTGGACACCGCCTCACTCAGGGAAATTGAAGAGATACGGAAGCAGAGAGCGGCCCTCGAAGCTCGGGCAAATGCGGTTAAGGCCAGCGTTAAACGGCTACGAACGGCAGAAGCCGCCGAGGGAGATGTGCTGAATACCGATGTAGCCGGAGCGTACGTTGACATGAATATGAATCTGAGCGCCGAAAAATCTGACCTGGACGACGGTGATGTGGCCGGGGCACGCGGCCACATGGAAAAAGCCGCGTACCAGGTAAGCCTGCTGGAGAAACTGCTGAACGAGAAAACGAATTAGCTACTCGTCTGCAGACCTCCTCTTTGCCTTACCGTCTTCCCACCTTCTTCACCACGGGGCATGCAACCATGTCTGGTACCTATCGCAATTTCAGTGTTGTCGACCTTTCTCTGCGCTACAGGACAACGGTTCCGCAGCCTTGTGTGCAGCCAGATGACCTTGCATTACTCGGCCGCGTGCGGCAGGGCGACCAGAACGCAATGGGAGAACTCTTCGATCGCCACAGCCGGGCAGTTTATTCGGTCGCCCGCCACGTTCTTAAGGATGACGGGTATGCGGAAGACGTCATGCAGGAAATATTCCTTCAGATATGGCAGAACTCCAGTTCGTTCGTGCCGGCGCGCGGCTCGCTTCGGCCGTGGCTGGTTGCGGTCACGAGAAATCGCGCTATCGATGTGCTCCGGCGTCGCAAGCCGACCGACTCAACCGAAGAAATTGTGCTTGCGTCCCTCGGGAATCTTGCCTCTGAAGCCGAGCACAATATTATGTTTGAGAAAGTATTGAAAGCGTTGAAAACTCTGCCCGAAGAGCAGCGGCAATCCATGTACCTCTCCTTCTTCGAAGAAATGACGCATGCGCAAATTGCCGTACGCATTGGCCAACCGCTGGGAACCATCAAGACCCGTATCCGTTTGGCATTGATCCGCTTGAGAAAGGTACTGGCAGCATGATGACTCAACCACACCACACCCCGGAAGAATGGGTCCGCTATGTGACGGAAGATCTGTCGTCGCACGAACTTTCGCAATACAGGGAACATTTGCCAACTTGCCAGGCCTGCGCCGCAGACCTGGCGGACGTTTGCAGCGAACTCGCGCTTCTCGGTGTTGCGGTGCCTCCGTGTGATGTGACGCACGGTGCACGGGCACGTTTTATGGAAAAGCTGCAATCTGCTCCCCAGAGCAACCCTGGCAAGTTGCAAAGGACACTACTTAGCATGAAGCCAGGTTTCTCAAGGTTGCGGTTCAAACCGCGCGTGGCCCGCAAAGCCGGGTAGTAGTTCGATCTGTGTTGCGGACGCCTTCTCCATCTACGGCGGGCTTCGGAAATTCGGCCTGGGCAGACCTGATTGCTTTCAGCTTCTCTTGTACCCTGAGGTATTTTCTCGGACAGGCAAGGATCTCTTGTTTGCTCCCGCACTGCGGGACGCGGGAGTGCTCAGGATCGCCGAAAACAGGACTCGGTCAGATGGCAGACAGATTCACAGGAACCGTGCAAGGAACGAAGGCCGCGGCTTCCTTTCTGCCTTATCTTCAGGTATCGGCGGGGACGATGCATGTGCAACGCGAAGCTGCCGAAGACGTTCGTCCACCAAAAACAACAGCACGGTCGGCACAGTCAGCCTGCCAAGCACCAAAAGCTCTGCGCCGTTGGCCAATCTGACTATAGAAGCAAGTTCCCTTTCGCTTAAGCCCGACGTGACAATCATGTCGAACTTCCGTTGGGCCAGGATGGTCTTTGCTAACTCAGGCGATGCTGAGACCGCTGAGTAACCGGCTGTGGCGAGGGCTTCACACCGGCTTCCAACGATTTCATCATCTGGTTCGACACAGAGTATGGTCGCTGCTTGCGTGATCATGCAGAACATTAGGCGCCATGCGTCGGATAACGTCAATCGGAATCTAACAGCGATGTTACAAAAGGTCATGATGGCATTGCCGTTTCAATGCAAGCCCTTTCACGTGCTGATGGTTTCCTGTCATCTCTGCTTTCGCTGACAAGAATACCTTGATCTGAGGCCAGGAACTGCTCATGAGCGTTCCCGATACAGTCCGAACGCTTCAGAGGCACTAGCCCAGGCGCTTATCATTCCTGTTGCACCGGGCCTCCAACGCTATTGCAACAACGTTGCGGGCGTGATGTTGGGGATGAGTGCAAGTAAATCGTAGCCGTGCATGACCGCCGGCCCCAAGGACAAGGATGTGGAGAGAGCGCAATCCAGCGCCCTCCGCAAATCCCGAAATAAAGTTCCCCAGGTTGAGTTCATGCAATTCATTGAAGCTACGATAGGCGTGGGTATACATGGCCAAAACCGTTGCTCCAATGCTATCTGGGTGGTCGAGGGTCGGAGGAAATTTGCTCGCTGGCCAGGGTCTCAGTGAGTTGCCAGTTCGGTTAGCTGCCAAGCCGCGCGGCTGGCCAGCAATTTACTCGAAACAAGACTTTTCAGGAGATCGACAAATGTTTTTGGCCATTGAGGTCATCATCAGCAAAAAGACGAGTCTGATCGCAAACTGCTGTCGTGGCACCAGCGCGCTGACACCAAGTCAACGAATCTCAATAAGTAGAGGCGGAGCTGTTATGCGGCCTCTTGCCACTGATGCTTTGTCCTGAGGCAAGTTCAATGCTGAGCTGATCAATAGTTCAGAAATTAGATATTCGGCGTAGAGACAGTATCGCCCACGAGCAATCGATTTAGTCGGAAGTGAGGTGCTCCAAGTGCGCCTCTCTCCGGGCTTCAGCCGAACGTATGGAACCTTCGGAGGTCCACCTGCATAGGCGCAGCCAGCCGGGTTTGGATCCGCGAGTCGGCCGTGGGGGCTAGCCCGCATTTCTCACCACGACTGATTTTGCGTCAGGTTTGAGTGT
>CAZZVD010000042.1:0-27052 GCA_964657465.1 uncultured Acetobacteraceae bacterium
TCGATGCACTGCCAGTCGATCCGACGCCCGCGCCCGAGGTCGAATCCACCACACCGCAGCCCCTCGCACCCCGCGCCACCCCAGAACCGCCCGCCGAACTGCCAAACCATCCAGGCGATCTCCCTCACCGGCCATTCGCCCAACCAGCCCAAAGCCAACCCGTTATGACCAACCCGTTCATCGACCAGAAAGGGAATAACTGGGTCCCCGCCGCAACTGGAGGCGCCCTGGATCTCTTCCTCGATAGGGAAGCCTCCCGCAGGTTTCCCTTTTCCCCCTGGAAAGGCCCACCGCGCCCGCGCCGCTAACCGCAAAAACGTCGAATTTTATCGAGTTTTACAAATCAGACCCGGCCATGGAATGGGCGGCCCATGAATGAGCAGATGAGCAGATGAGCGCAAACAGCTTTCATCGGATCCTGACAAATCGAAGTAACAGACCGGGCCGGCCTCCCGGGGCGGGAGCCTGGGCCTCCTTGAAGAAGGAGTTGAACAGATGGACTCTGAGATATTGCTTCGCATGCAAGAGCCGCCATAAAAGAAGCGTTCGAGCATCTCCAGACCATCCCTGGCGTG
The DNA here is from genome assembly GCA_964657465.1 of uncultured Acetobacteraceae bacterium. Classification (GTDB taxonomy): domain Bacteria; phylum Acidobacteriota; class Terriglobia; order Terriglobales; family Acidobacteriaceae; genus PALSA-350. The sequence goes on from CAZZVD010000042.1 coordinate 576, forward strand.
GGTCAGCTGGCGGCAGCGAGCATATTGGCGTTAGACGGCTGATCTCGTGAGATTTCCAGCAGCGGAAAAAATGGCAAGTTGCCCGGAACTATGTCCCGGAAACCGAGAGAGAGAGTGCCGGAGTCAAGAAGGGCAGTCAGACGACACAAGGAATCCCTACTTGCGAACTACCCTGGTGCAGTGTGCGTGGGCAGCAACGGAAAGAATGGATGCATATTCCAGACGCGGATTCGATTTGTGAACTAGCAAACCATTGCTCAGAATGCGCCGTTACTCTACGACATTCTCCATCAGAACGGCATTCGGAACCGTCACGATCCGTCCGTTACTCTCAATGGTGGTCCCAACGGAATTGACTGCGACCACTGTGCCCTGGACACCTTGAACTTCGATCATCCTGCCCTCCGGGAAATGATCGCGGATAAATGCGCCAGCCAGAATGTTTGAGACCACCGCTTTGCTCCCGCTGCCGAAAGCCAACGCGGATGCGATTCCGATGGAGAACAGAACGACCGCGAAGATCACGGTCAGGATGGCAGTCTGAACTCCGAGCTGGGCCAGCGCGATGATGATGACGAGAAGCGCGATGAAGTAGCGAGCCAGCGCGCCCAGAGCCCCTGCGTATTCAAGGCCTGCCGCCTTCGCGGTGCGGCTCACGGATGCGGAGATCAGCCGGGCGAACGAAAGACCAAGCACGAGGATCAGCGCAGCGGCCATGACGGAAGGAATGTAGGCGAGCAGACGTGCGACGACGCCGGATAAGTAACTGAGTTTGAGCGCTTCGGTTAACGGCTCCAGCATGAGAAGAAGGATGAGCCAGAACGAGAAGCTGCTGGCAATCCGGGACAGCGGAATGTCGATGCCTATATCGGCCAGTGTGCCGGTAAGACCCCGCCTCTCGGCAAGTCCATCCAAGCGCAACGAGATGAAGAGCCTGTGGATGAGTCGCGAAATGAGAAGCGCCAGACCCCAGCCGATCAAGAGGATCAGGATGGCGCTGAGCAGGTTCGGAAGAAAGTCCACAATCCGTTGGAGAGATGAGAGCAGGGTAGAACGGACGATGGCGGAAAAGGTTTGAAAAAAGTGGTTCATGGTCTCCCTTCCTTGCTGTTCTGAACTGCTTGCCGGTACCGGCTTGCCTGTGCTTGATCCGGTGGGACGACGGGAATGTTGACGTGCTTGAAGAGCAATTTTAAAAAGGTGTTCAGCACGATCCAGAAGCCGAAAATCTGACGTTCCAACACAAAGCGTGCGCCCGTCAGGAGAGAGGCCCGCCTGCGAAATCGATCAAGCGTATCCGGAGGCGCCTCGAGGCTCAGCCCGTCCAGACCCTCCAGGGGGAGATCGGACTCGTCCTTCGAATGATCGTTCATAAAGCCTCCTTGTATTCGTTCCTGAACAACTTGCGTGCGCGAAGCAGTCTCATCTTGACAGCACCTGTCCCTAACCCGAGGATCTTGGCGATCTCCTGAATCTCAAGCTCTGTAATGTACTTCATGACCAGCAACGTACGGTCTCCTTCACTGAGACGGTCGAGCGCCCATTGCGCCCGCCCCTGCCGTGGGGCGGGCAAAGAACGCGGGTCAGCCGGCTCAAGAAGCATGTCTTCGCTTCTGCCAAACGAACGTTTCTTTTTAGCGATGGCATTGAGGCAGTGATTGTGGACGACCCGGTAAAGCCAGGTGGAAAATGATGATCGACCGTCGAAGCTGGTGATGCTAACGAACAGGCGCAGCAAGACGTCCTGCAGGAGATCTTCCGCATCCGCGGCATTCCCCGTGAGGCGATAGCAAAGCGTGTAGATCTTGCTCTGATAGGCACGTACCAGCTCCTCAAAGGCGTCATGTCGTCGCGGTAGTTCGCGCTTGCAACGGGCCACCAACGCAAGATCTTCCTGGGGTGACCTCATAAAATAGGATACCGTCGAGCACACCGCTGTCGTCGCGACCGGCTGTTTGCTCGGTTGTGAAGCACTGATGCCACTCCGCTCCTTTTGGGCCATCGGCCTGGCTTCACTCGCTGCACGTGTACAGACAACCAGAACCATAGCGAAAGTCACAACGAAATTTTTTTTCGTCGAACGTGACTTCGGGTCATCCCGCGTTTGTCTCAACGTCGTAACAGAACGATGGACGTTTTTTGATCGTGCAGTGAAGGATGATTTCAAAGGAGATAACGGAATGAAGAAGACCATTTTTGGGTGCCTCGGTATCAGCTTTGCCGTTTGGCTGCTGGTTCGCCAGCGTTCAGCCGACTCGTCCCTCTCGCGTTGGGCAGCAGGGAAAATGATCGCGGGAAGATCCAATCAGGTAAAAGGCGTCGGCAAGGAGACCATCGGAAGGCTGACAGGCAATAACATGCTTCGCGCTGAAGGCATAGTCGATAAGGCGCTGGGAACCGTGAAGCATCGCGTGGGCAAAGCGGTCGCATCCGCGCACGATGCGGTTACTTCTTAACCCGTGCGCCGTTGATTCACGAAATTTGCATGTCATTTTAGGAGAAAAGGTATGACTCAGTTTCTTGAGAAGGAACAGGAATATTTCCCGAAGCGCGGCCAGTCGGCCATTGTCTCGCTGTCATGGGGCGGCATCATTGCCGGCGTCTTCGCTGCCGTCGCCATCCAGTTGTTGTTCAACCTGCTTGGCATCGGCATCGGAGCTAGCTCGATTGACGCTACCCGAGGAGATCAGCCGAGCCAGGGAATGGCCATTGGAGCAGTGATCTGGTTCATCCTGTCGTGGATTCTTTCGCTCGCCATCGGCGCCTGGGTTGCCAGTCAATTCTCTCCTTCGAGCAACCGCCGCACGGGTGCGCTGCAGGGCTTTTTGGTATGGTCCGTTGCGTCGATTGTGGTGGTCTACCTTCTCAGCACCGCGGCGGGCAACTTGATTGGCGGCGCAGCGTCGGTGATCGGCCGTACGGCTACCCTTGTGGGTGCGGGCGCCAGGACGACGGCTCCCGGAGTTGCGGGCCTGGTCTCTCGCGCAACCGGCATCACGCCCAGCGATATCTCCGCGCAAGCGGGTGACATTGCCGCTGACCCAAAGTTTCAGCAGATCGTCGGAGACGCAGTACAGAACGGCAGCTTTACCCAAAGCGACCGCTACTCCCTTGTCAACCTGATGGTTGAGCGCGGCCACATGTCCCCTGAGCAGGCGAATCAGGATCTCGACAAGTGGCAGGCACAAGTCGAAGCGGGCGCCAAGAACGCGAAGACTACGGCTTTGAAGCTGGAAGACAAAGCTGCGTCCGGCGTTTCAGCAACGGGTTTTGGCAGCTTCTTCTCGCTGCTTCTGGGCCTGGCCGCTTCCGTAGCGGGCGGCATCTTCGGAATGGCTCCTCGTTCGCGCGGCACTGTGGTCGCCGCGGCACGCGCATAAGTCTCGGAGATCGCCTCAACGGAAGATGCCCAGGCTCTTGGGAAAAGGACTCCAAGGCATCTCCCCGATGGGAGAGCGCAACACCGGACCATGGCCAACGGCAGGTTACCGGGGACTTCCTCGAAGCCTATCTTCATGGAGATAGCCTCGACGGAAAGCCAGGTTGCTCCTTCATCGCAAAGCTTGCGGACCGATTGCACGTGCCGCTTGAAACCAAAACGCTTCATCAATCAAAGGAGTAAGACAATGAACGAAGACACCGCAAAAGGAACTCTCGAAAAGCTGGCTGGGAAGGTAAAGGAGACTGTAGGACACCTTACCGGTAATGAAGCGTTGGAGAATGAAGGCAAGCTGGATCAGGTCAAAGGGTCTGCCCAAAGCACCCTTGGTCATGTGAAAGATGCCGGCAAGCAGATCGGAGAGAGTATCGATAAAGCGACGAAGTGAACATTGGAGCCCCGAGTCGAATACCTGACTCGGGGCTCCATGAGACCCATGTTCCCCGGATTTCCTGTTGAGTTTGGCGGGAAAACCAGGACGTCTATCGCCAAAGCGGCTTGAGCGGTTGACTCGTGCAACGGCCCGTTGTGTTCCCACTTACGGTCGACTTGACCACCCATGCGGGTGCCCCATATCTCACCGCGGCTTTTACGCGGGGAGATGTGGGAGGGATTATCCCCTCGTGCTTCTTAGGAATAGACACCAACTATTCCAGCCGAAGCGCCGAAATGGGGTCGACGCGTGTCGCTCGTTGCGCCGGGATCCAGACGGCACACAAAGCGACCGTAGCCAGAACAAGCGGCGTGACGAGGAAGGTCGCGGGGTCCCAGGCCTTGACCTGGAAGAGCAGGCCGGCCATGAAATGGGTGAGCCAGAAGGCTGCGCCGATGCCCCATAAAAGCCCCGCGCCGGCGAGCAACATGCCCTGGCCGATCACCATGTTGCGCAAATTGGAAGCCTGCGCGCCAAGGGCCATACGCACGCCCAGCTCCTGTGTGCGCTGCTGCACTGCATACGACATGACGCCATAGACGCCCACGGCCGCCATCAACAGGCCGGCAGCGCCGAAGATGGTAAGTAGCAGCATGTTGAAGCGCTGTCGCGCCGTGCTGCGAACCTCTACGTCGGCCATGGTTCTCACGTGTGCGACCGGCAGACCTCCGCTGGCATCACGCAATGCGGTCTCGATGGCCGATTGCTGGGTGTGCGGGTCCCCGCGAGTTTTCACGATCCACCACAGCGGAGATACCTGAACATTGAGTGCGGTTTCCGCGTCCGGCAACTGGGCGATGGGGATGAACATGGTTGGAATCGGATCGCGATTTACCCCGGCATCGCGCGTATCGCCCACGATGCCGATGACCTGCCGGAGCGGCTCGCCGGCAAAAGCGCCGCCCGCCCCCGGCGCGATCTGCATGCGGTCGCGCAACGGATCACCTTTGGGCCAGTATTGCCGGGCCATCGCCTGGTTGATGATGACTGCCCCGGGAGCGGCCGCATCATCCTGCGCGTTGAAGAAACGACCGCGCAGCAACGGAATCTCAAGGCTCGAAAAATAGCCTGGTGAAACAGAGAAAAAACCGGCCGCGCCGGTGAAGGGTGAACTGCCTCTCGGCCGTCCCTATACATTAAAGGCCATCCCGAAGCAACCCTGTAGAGGCAGGCAGTAGCTCGTACCAGCGTCCAGCACTCCGGGAACTGCCAGCAGCCGTGTGCGGCCGTTGCGGACCATCGCTGCCATCGCATCCGTCTTGCCGAAGCGGCTGCCACCCACCGACATGGATGCGGTGAGCACGTTGTGAGTGCTAAAACCGGGATCAACATTTTGCAGCTTGAGAAACGTTCGAATCAGCAGGCTGGCGCCGATGATCAGAACCATGGCCAGTCCAATTTCGCCGACCACCAGGAGAGATATGATCCGGCCCTGGCGTACGCTCACGCCACTGCGGCTGGAGTTCTCGTTCAGCGAAGACGTGAGACTGGTGCGCGATGCGGCAAGCGCCGGTGCGAGCCCGAAAAGCAAGCCGGTCGCGAGGGAAATGGCTGCCGTAAACAACAGCACGCGGAGATCGACCCCGACAGCGGACCCATCCGTTCCAATGCGTGGAATATCACCCGGGCTCATGCTGAGCAGAAGCCGCACCCCGCCAAAGCCGAACAGCAGGCCCAGCAGACCCCCGGTCAAAGAAAGCGTAAAGCTCTCGGCAAGCAGTTGGCGGATGATCTGTCCACGTCCAGCTCCCAGCGCCGCTCGCGTGGCGAGTTCACGCTTGCGCACGGAAGCCCGCGCCAGCAGAAGATTGGCTACATTGGCGCACGCGATCAACAGCACGAAGCCTACGGCTCCAAGCAACATCAGCAGTGACGAACGGGAATCTCCAATCAGGGACTCCTGCAGCGAGACCAACCCAAACCCACCGTGAGGCGGCAGAACATCATTTCCGAACATGCGGCGGAACTGGCCGGCGGCCAAAGCCAATTGCGCATTCGCCTTGGCTGGGGTGATGCCTGGCTTTAAACGTGCCGCCACGTCGAAGTTGTGGATCATCTCCTGCGACGTCAAATCGAGCTGGTAAGGGAGCCAGAGGTCCGCGGGCGTGTCAGTGATGAAGTTGCGTCCAAGAATGCCGGTCACCAGCCAGGGTTGGCCATCGATCTGAATCGTAGAACCGACGATGTTGCGGTTGCCGCCGAAACGTCTCTGCCACAGACCGTAACTCAGCACCACAACGCGGCCGCCGTTGGGGCTGTCCTCCGTAGTGGTGAACGTTCGTCCCTCGACCACAGGAGCGCCGAAGAGAGTGAAGTAGTTCCTTGTAACATGCACGCCCAGCACCTGCTCAGGGTGGTCTCCCCCTGTAAGGTTCACTCCGGCGGCGCCCCAGTCATACGCGGCGACCTGCTCAAAGATGCTGGTTTGCTGCTGCCAGAGGTTGAACTCGGGGATACTAGCCAGCGGGAGCGATCCACGGGCAGAGGTGGTTACGATATTCACCATCGACTCTGGGTTGGGGTAGGTAAGTGGTTTTAGCAATACTGCGTTGACCACAGAAAAGACGGCTGTGTTCACGCCGATACCGACAGCGATCACGAGCAGCGCGATCACGGTGAACCCGGGTGTCCTGACCAGCGAACGCACCGCGAAGCGCACGTCGCGCCATACATCGTCGACCATCGGGAACGAGCGATAGCGCCACACGTGCTCGCGTATTGCGTGAGGATTGCCAAAGCGCAGACGGGCCTGGCGATGTGCCTCTGGTGCAGGCAGGCCGCGGTCCGTGTTGCTGTCCTGCTCGTGGGCCAGGTGCGAGGCGATTTCCTCGGCCAGATCCTGATCCTTCCGGGTGCGATGCATAAAGCGCCGCATGCTCATAGCGTTAATCCTTCGTTGGTTCGATGGAGTCGCCCAGAATCAGGCCGATGGCGTGTGTCATCCTGCGCCAGCGGCCGGCCGCCGCATTCAGTTCTTTCCGGCCTTTGCCGGTGAGCCGGTAAAACTTTGCCTTACGGTTGTTTTCGCTTACGCCCCACTCTGCTGACAGCAGCCCACGGTCTTCCAACCGGTGCAGCGCCGGGTAGAGCGAACCCTGCTCTATCTCGAGCGCATTTTCGGAGGTGTGTTCGATGACCTGGGCGATGGTATGCCCATGGGCCGGGCCCATGATCAATGTGCGCAGGATGAGCATGTCCAAAGTACCTTGAAGAATCTCGCCGGCCTCCGGCGGTTTTTTAGCTGGCACCTCTGCCCCTCCTCTCGAATGTCTATGGGAGCGTTATACACCACTCGAATGACTATGGGAAGGGGCGAGCGATGCTTTGCTGAGAAACCGGGTTTTCAGTAACTTGCCCAGGCGGTGTCGCCCGCCAGGAGTGTTTCCGAGGAGTTCAGTCAGCGGGACCGGCAAAGAGGATGAGGTTTTCATCCGGATCAGCGACGACAAAGGTCTGGGAGCCCCACGGCTCCTGCTTAAGTGCCTGATGGAAGGGAACTCCTGCGGCCTGATACTCGAGGGAAAGTCGTTCGATCTCGATTGCCGTAGCAACCGTGATGGAGGCGGATAGCAGATCTTCGCGCTTGCGAATATCACCAGAGAACACAGGCTCGCGGACCAGCCGCAAGTTGAGCTGCACACAGTCCCGCACAACCTGCCCATAAAATGGCGGATCGCCATAAACGAATGCGACCGCGAAGCCAGGTTTGTTCGTATAGAAGTGGCTGGACCTCTCGATGTCCGCAACAAAGAGTTGCGCCTGAACGGAAGTTAGGACAACACGAGACATCGCTTGCTTCGGTTCATCGCTCATGGCGTCTGTTCCTGCAAGGAGTGTGCCATATGTCGCACCCAGTTGCAGGAGGAGCCTTCGTCGTGGCAGCCGTTCGCGCGCTTTGGGCCGCCGCGCCTTCTGAATTCCTGCCGGGACGGTTTACCTATCTGCCATAAACGTAATGGGGCCGTCGCCCATCTTGCCGTACTGCTCAGCGATCGCGGCGTTTCTACCCGGGGAGCCGCTACGCGCTGGCGTTGATCGGCGCGACCGGCGCGACCGGCCGCGTACTCACCGGCGTGTTCCTCGATAGCTTCTTTGACCCCTGTATGGAATTGAGTGACCGGATGCGGCCAGGAGTCAGGGATTTGGATCGTGTTTCTTGCACCCGGAGGAGCTAAAGCGGCCTACCGATCTCCCAGCGATGCCCGAAAGGGTCAAGGACTGCGCCATCACGCCATCCGTACTCGTGGTCCTGCATGGCGGAACGAACCAGTGCGCCAGCCGCTACGGCCTGATCGAACACGGCATCCGGGTCTTCCACGATGAGCATCAACCGTACCGCCGTGCCTCCGAGCTCTGCCGGAGACGGATTGCCGATCGACGCGCCAGCTGGGTGAACCCAGAACTCCGCGCCGTGCACCAGGAGCTGCGCCACCATATCCGTATCAGAGGGCGTGCTCCAGCCAGTCGTAGCGCCAAACGCCTTCCCATAGAATGCAATCGCGTCGCGGACGTCGCCCGGGATGTGCAGCATCGCTGAAAAACGGTAGCTCATGTTGCACCGAAAGCTACTCCAACCGCCTGGGCCAGTCAAGTAACGCCATCTGGGTCTGGTGGCGAAGGTCATGCATGACAGGTAAGCCGGAGGCGGAAAGATCATTTGGCTCCCGTTACCGTTACGGTTACAGTTTGTTGGTCATGATCTGGGGAGCTTCAGCAGGGCCTTTTGCTGCTCGCCGGTGGTCAGTGCGATGTAGAAGCGCACATTGCCTTTTCGTGCATGCAAGGCGCCCTCCTTGTCGAGATAGGCTTCGTCTCCCAGGCCGGGGACATCCGTATTGGGACCATAGATGGCCTTGAACTTCGCGAACAGCGTGGTCGCATCGCCGGCCGACCCGTCGTAATAGATGCGGAACCATAGCCGATCACTTTCCTCGTAGCGGCAATCTGTGCCAGTCTCCGCACCGAGGCTGGGGAGGGGGGCTACCGTTTTTACGGCGTGGGAAGGAGGTCTGTGCTGCGACAGCTACGCGCCACGCTCGATTGTGTCGGAAAGCGGACGTGTTGCCAATGAGCTTCAGCGGTGATGGCCGTCACCGCTATCCCAGACAAACGGGGCCACACTTCAGATCGCAGGTGACGAAAATGTTCCGATTGAATGAAAACACACGCGTGAAACTGATGACAATTCACGGTTTCACAATGTTCGCCCTGGGGCTGGCTCTCGTTTACGTTCGTGCGACGATGACGAATCTCTTGTTCGATGTCTTCGGAGGCGCCTTCGCGATGTTGCTCGTAGCCGCATCTCTGCTGTTCATCGCAGCCGTCGACTGGCTCTGCGCTGCTGGCCTTGGCCGTCGCCAGGTGAGCAGACTCCGGGGTCTCTTATTCGTGAGTACAGGCGTGGCGGCCGGCGGCGTCTTCTTGATTCTTTATCCCGGGGGATCCGTCCGCCTGCTGTGTTATGTCCTGGCTTTATATGCCCTGTCGCTCGGTGTGGGGAAGTTTGGCCTCGCCAGAGTCTGGACCGGCAGCCAGCGACAAGGGGTGGTCTTGTACATTCTGGCGGGAATCGCGATTACTTTTAGCGTCGCTCTAGCGGTATTTGCCGGCGGGCGAGACCGGGATGCTCTTGCCGTCCTTGCGGCCTATTCCTTATTTATGGGTCTGCAGATGCTCCTCACGATGTATTTTATTCTGCAGCAACCTGCACAAAAGTCCATCCAGGCCACTTCAGCGTTCAACCCGACGAGCGTATAAGGCAATCGAATGTGCGCGAATGACGAGCATGGTGACGACGTAAACTGCGAAGTGTCATGGAGTTCGGATCGACGAGACTCTCGAAGCCACAATCCGGTGTGATCCCTGTCACAGCCAGTAATGCCCAGAATCGGTACTTTGTATCAAGCACAGCCGTTCAAAATAACGGGGCGCGGCCCATTCTGTAAATCAACAAGAGAGGCACTTATGGCTACCATGAATTCTGTCGCGGTTACATTTGATCGCATCCTCGTTCCTACAGACTTCTCTAATATCTCGCAGCGTGCCTTGGACTACGCAAAAGCCATCGCCAAGCAGGCTGATTCGGAGTTGCTGCTGATGCATGTGACTGCTCCAGTTAACTTAATTACTCCGCCTGAAGCAGCATGGATCGATGTAGCTGAGATCGAGTCGTTGCAAGACGAGCGATTGGAACAAAGTGGCGCCGGCTTGCGCTCCGAGGGTTTTCGCGCCCAGGCGATCTCGGTTGCCGGACCGCTGTACGATGAGCTGCTCGCCACTGTCAAGCAATACAAAGTTGACTTGATCGTGCTGGGAACTCACGGCAAGAAAGGCCTCGAGCGCCTTCTGCTTGGCTCCGATGCCGAAGCAGTTTTGAGGCAAGCGAATTGCCCTGTCTTATCGGTTGGTCCCGCAGTACCGGCCCTCGCTGAAAAGACCTGGCGCATACGTGAGGTCATGTGCGCAACGACTCTCAAGCCGCAGGCCGCCCAGGTCGTTGCTTATGCTCATAAGCTCGCTGCCTCATGGGAAGCAGAGCTAGTACTGTTTCACGTCAGGAATTCGAGCGAGCCAGACGAAGACGTGGACTGGGTGTCGTTTGAAGATGCCTTCCATCACTATGTTCCCGAGGATAATGGGAGACGTTCGTGGTTGCGTAGTCGTCTCGCCAGTGCTTCTCCGGAAGATTCAATTCTTGATTTTGCCACGCAGCGCAAATCCGACCTCATCGTCATGGGCGCTCACCAGGCATCCTCTGTGGCGACACACCTTGCCCGTGGAACAGCAGCAAAAGTTATGGCAGAGGCTCGTTGTCCAGTGATGACCATCCTGCAATCCTAGATTCAACCTATCGAGTCTAGTTCTCTGGATGCTGCTGTGGTATCTATCGCGGGTGCTGCAGAGGCCGCTGGCCAAAGACGTTTCGAAGAAGCACGCGACGTTCATCACAGTATTCTGGGCTCCAGCCCGCATAGGATTTATTTCGAAGGGAGACAAATTATGAAACCCATCACGATAGAGCGAACCGCCACCAATGAGGAACTCAGAGCGGCAGTTTTGCACGAAGTCGAATGGCGCTCCGAGATTCACTCGCAGGATATCAACGTCAAGACCTCAAAAGCTGAGGTCACCTTAACTGGGTTCGTGCACACCTTTGCTGAAAAGGATATTGCGGAGAAGGCCGCAACACCGGTGCACGGAGTGACTTGTCTGGCCAATGACATCGAAGTTCGCCCCAGCATGCGGACCGATCCCGAGATTGCTCGCGACGTTCAACACGTACTGACCTCGAACTCGATGCTTGTAGAGAAGGTGATTGCCATGGTCGACCAGGGGTTTGTGACTTTGGAAGGCACCGTAGGGTGGCATTTTCAAGAGCAGGCCGCAGCGCGATCTGTGGGAGGCGTGCGAGGAATCAACAACTCGATCACAGTCAAACCACAGGTCTCGCCAACATCCGTGAAGCTGGATATCGAAACAGCCCTGCGCCGCAGTGCCATGCTGGATGCGCCCAACATCCAGGTAACCAGTCATGACAGCACAGTGAAGTTGAGTGGGAAAGTGAAGTCGTTCGCGGAGCGTGAAGAAGCAGAGCTCGTGGCATGGCCGGCGCCTGGGGTTGAGGACGTCCAATACCGAATCCAGGTGCGTTACTGACGCATACTCACAGTTTCCGCCGCGTGGGTTTGGGGCCCACACGACAGGGAAGCGACGCCGGCAAGTATCCGGCTGCATCGGCTGCATAGTGAGGGCCGGTGTGGACCGAAAACGGTTTAAGGAGAGTGGCCATGATTGGTAATTGTTTCAATCGGGACTGTAATGAGGAACTGCGTTATCTCCGCCAGGGCTCCGTCTACCAGCTGGATACCTGCATCGGCCAAAAGGATCGCTCGGAGTTCTTCTGGTTATGCCCGGCTTGCTCTCGCACGTTCAAGCTGGTTTCCGACAGAACCGGGCTACCCGTTCTGGCCCCATGTAATGCCAGACCAGATTGCCCGCAAAGATCCAGCCGGGTCCGCCAGGTACTAAGAGGGGTGACACAGGAGCGCTCCCTGGTCAGAATTGAATGTCGGGAGGCTAGAAGAAATCCCTGCGCGGCCCCATTGAAGGGAACTGTGCATGCGATGTTGTCGAAGTATTGAGAAAGACGAAGTCGTCGTTTGGTTAGGCGAAACGCCGAAGAGGCAACACAAGTGACAATCATTGGAAATCAGATCGCGGTCACCCTCGACAACATCTTATTCGCAACAGACTTTTCACCCAGTGCAGAAACAGCAGAGCTTTATGTGCAAGCGCTTGGTTTGCGCTACTCTTCGCAAGTAAGCCTCTTGCATATGGTGAATTATGGGTCGGTGTGTGATCTTCAGGACGCAGGCGTGGGCAATGAAATCCGTTGCCAGGCCGGTGAACGAGCAATGACACGGATACGAGATGAATTCGTCGCAAAGAACGTCAAGGTTGAGACCATTCTCTGCGAAGGCTTTGACCCGGCCGCAGAAATACTTCGATCCGCGCGCGATAAATCCGTAGGCCTTATAGTCATAGGAACACGAGGCCACACGGGTGTTGCGAGACTGGTGCTTGGGTCGACCGCTGAAAAGCTCATCCATGATGCCGTGCATCCCGTGCTAACGATCGGACCCGCAGTGGTGCGGCCGAAAATACCCATTAGTTTCCAGAGGATTGTCTATGCGACCGACTTCTCCGTGGAGGCAGCCACCGCGTGCGTCTTCGCTTTGACCTTCGCTCAGGATTTTGGCGCGCATCTATATCTCTGCCATGTTGTGCCCGAATCTGAATTTGCTGGTCAGTTCCACGATCAGGAACTGAACGAGAGGTTCATCAGCGCACTCCGGCGGTTGATCCCAGACGTTGTGCAGGAGTGGTGTGAGCCGGAATGTGTTCTCGAACACGGATTTGCTGCAGATGGAATTTTACTGCTTGCCCAGAGGGTGCAAGCTGACCTGATTGTGCTCGGCACACGCAAAAGGTCACACTGGTATGACAGTTTGAAAAGCGGTGTAGCGCTCCAGGTCATTAGCAGGAGCCCCTGTCCGGTGCTCACGATTCGAGCTTAGCTGACGCCCCTCGTTCAAGGACCCGTCATATGTATTCGGTCCGCTCGATGCCTAGCTTCTTCAGCTTCGAGTTTAACGTCGTTCGTTTAAGCTGAAGCTTCTCTGCAGCTCCCCCCGGGCCGCCAATCAGTCCCTTGCTCTCCCTGAGGACTCGCACAATATGTTCCCGCTCGTTGCGGCCACGGTTCAATGCCGGCTCCGGCAGATCATCTTCGTCCACTGTCTGAAGCTCTGCCAAGGGAGCACGTAAGGTGGCGCCAGGGCTAAGAATGACTGCCCTTTCAATGAAGTTCTCCAACTCCCTGATGTTGCCCGGCCACGGCCATGCCACGAGCGCTGACATCGTTTCCTTCGGAATCTCGCTAATGGGCTTGTTCATCCGCCGCGCATGCTTGTTCACAAAGTAGTTTACAAGCAGAGGGATGTCGGCAGCCCTGGCCCGTAGCGGCGGCAAGGTGATCGGGAAAACCCGAAGGCGATAGTACAGGTCGCTGCGAAACTCGCCGGCTTTCACCATCTTCTCCAAATTTCGATTCGTTGCCGCGATAAGACGAACATCTACCGGGATGACCCTACGACCGCCAAGCCGTTCGATTTCCTTCTCCTGCAATGCGCGCAACAGCTTCGGCTGCAGCTCCAGTGGCAGATCCCCGATCTCGTCCAAAAAGAGGGTTCCCATGTGTGCCAATTCCAAACGTCCGATTCGCTGTGCGATCGCTCCGGTAAAAGCGCCTTTTTCATGGCCAAATAGTTCGCTTTCCAATAGGCCAAACGGGATCGCGGAGCAGTTCAACTTAACAAAAGTCCGGTCACGGCGGGGGCTGATGGTGTGAATCGCCCTGGCAATCAGCTCTTTGCCGGTTCCAGTTTCGCCCAGAATCAATACGGTTGCTGTCGTAGGCGCAACGGTTTCAACCTGCTTGAGAACAGTCCTTAGTCCGTGGCTCTCACCTACGATTTCCTCAAAGTTATACTCAGTGCGCAGTTCCTCTTCAAGATAGCGTTTCTCTTCCGCAAGCTTGTTACTTAGTTGGACGATCCGGCGGAAGCTATGATCAATCTTGATCGTTCCGGCAATTTGGCCGGCGATGATGGTGAGTGTACCAATTTGCCCCGGGCCGATCGCTTCTTTTTGGCGGGCGCCCACGAACAGAGTGCCGATTACTTCTCCTCGATGGTTCAACGGTACCCAGCAACCCGATTCAATGCCTGCCTTAAATTGTCGATTTGGCTGCCCGGCGTTTCTGGATTCGGTTTGGGTCATCAAGAGAGTTTCCTGGTTGGCAAAAACCCAGCCCTCCGGTGTTCCTTCCATCACCTGCACCCCATCCGGAAAAGAAGACCCCTTGCCGGAAGAAGCTAACTCATGCACATGCAATACGCGAGGGTCTTCTGGGTCGTGCAGAGCGATCGTTGCATGGTCGTGCGGGATCAGCCGCTGGATACTCGATTCGATTGCCGAAAGCATCTGCGTAATATCCAGATTCGCGAGCAGCGCTTTACTGAGCTCAAGGGCCAATGACTCTTCAGCGCTCTTGCGATTCGTGAAGTCACGGGTAACCTTGGAGAAGCCGATGAGCTTACCATCCTGGCCACGTAAGGCCGTAATGATCACGTTAGCCCAGAAACGGGATCCATCTTTGCGGAGCCTCCAACCCTCGTCTTCGAACCTGCCTTCTAAGGCGGCTACCGCCAGCTCGTGTTCTGGCTTGCCGCGCTCAACACTTTCCTGGGGGTAGAAGGCCGAGAAATGTCTGCCAAGAACTTCATCGGGGCGATAACCCTTGATTCTTTCTGCCCCACTGTTCCAGGTTGTTACTCTTCCTTCTGGGTCGAGCATGAAAATAGCATAGTCCTGGGCACCCTCAATCAGCAGCCGGAATCGCTCCTCGCTGCGGCGCAAATCCCTTTCAATGCGCATAGGCTCTGTGACGTCTCGTATAACCGTTAACACTGATTTTTCACCGCTCGTATCCACGGGACTAAGCATGATGTCGATAGCGAATTCCATTCCATCTTTTCGCCGCCCAAAGAGCTCAAGGCCGGTACCCATCGGACGTGCGCTCGGTGCCGCGAGAAAGGCAGCTCGATTGCAGGGGTGTTGACGGCGAAACCTTTCCGGCATCAACATCTCGACCAGATTTCCGATAAGCTCAAGTTCCGTGTAGCCGAATAGCTTTTCAGTGGCACGGTTGGCCGCGGAGATACGGCCTTCGACCGTAGTCACGACTATGGCGTCGGGCGAGGCAAGAAACAGTTCTTTGAACAGCGCCTGGGCATGCTCTTTACTCTCGTTTACCGGCATCAGCAACCTCTTTTGTTCCGGCGGCGGCTCAAATAGGACTGAGATAGATGTAAGGAGGAATCTCAGCCACTGCCCTGGATCTTGCGATGCCCAATTCTAAACCAGGCGTTTGTACCGGCGCGTGCAGTCGGCGGGACGAAACTCGCAAACGGCGGCTTAGCGTTGCGGAGCTCCCGGAACGGCCGGGTTGCGAAGCCGTCGGCGCCTCAGAAGCGGATTCCTCGCAAAATTATGCTTTGACGCAGCGAAGGATCGGTGGTGCAGAGCCGCTTCCATCGAAGGGTGATCCCGTGCAAGACACTGAAGCGTTACGCCTCAGGAACAATGGCTTGCTCTTTCGAGTAGCAACTTGCTCCCTACGGGCGAGGCCGTTCTCATCAGCCACGCCAGCTACGTTCTCAGTCTCCACTCATCGCCACCAGGGCGGCCCGGCTTGGAATGGTGACGGTGGTTCCGTGAAGCATCACCAGGCGCTTATTCCTGAATTCACTGAGCGTGCGCGTCACAGTCTCGCGAGTGGAGCCAACGCATTCGGCGATCTGCTCGTGCGTCAGGGGCACTCGCAGTTTGGTGGGCTCCGACGTGTGATTGTCGTCAGAGGGCCATTGTAAGAACAACCGGGCTATCTTCTCATTGGCATTGTTTGATAGGGCGACTGTGCGCAGCTGCTTGCAGGCGTCAGCATACTGGGAATTCAGCTGACGAATCACCGCCTGGTGGGCCTCAGGATAGCGGTTGACGAAGGCAATGAAGTCCTCCTGGCGGATGAAAGCTATCTGCGATGGATAGAGCGTCTCCGCACTGACTTCGTAGGCCGCGCCAGACATCGTCGCGCTCAAGCCCAGTATCTCGCCCGGCTCAGCGAGATGGAGGATTAATGTCTTGCCGCCTCTGGCACTGACCGAGAGCTTGACCTTGCCCGAGCAGAGCAGAAAAATCCCCCGGCCTGCTTCGTTCTCAAGGAACAGCCTGGCTCCAGCCTGAAACGAGGTGCTCGACTTTATCAATTGAAACTGTTTCGCCGCCGCTTGCGAAAGATGGCACAAAAACCCGCTCTCTTTCAGCTTGCAGGTTTCACAGGTTGCGCTGGTCATAGTTCCGCCGTGTGCTTGCATCTATTCCTCTTCTGCCAGAGCTTCGTCGCTCATAGCTTTGGTAGCGAAGTACCGCGTGAGGGGCGATTCGGAAATAACCTCAGCGCCCGTGGCCTTGACGATATCCCGAAGAATGTGAGCTCCTTTGCTATCCGCGAAGGTCACTCCCCGAATGTCCAGCAGCAGGGGTTTCTGTTTCATCGGAGCCCACATTTGCTCCCAGGTGTTTCCCAATTCCATGGCCCAGGGACCGACGATCTTACCCTCGATCTTGAGTGTTGCGACCATGAGATCCTGTTCAATCGAAATTTTCAGCACGTGTTCGCTCCTTTCTAGGATAGTCAAGAGCAATCTGCTGGCCAAAGGGGAGACGCGCGGCCGCCTTCGCTAAAACTCGTTCATCCTTAAGGACTTGTGGATTAGGTAGGTGGGAAATGGTGCTTCAGGGATGATGACGAGACGAGACGAGACGGTCAGGAGACGAAATGTTTCGTCTCCTTGCGTCAGTGACGGAAGGAGTCTCCAGACCAGCGTCCGAGCGAGAGCGACGGCCCAAACACGAAGGTCTTGAACCATCACTCCAGAATTGCGAGCGTGCGTGCGCCGGTACTGCCGTGTTTGCGAGAACCCGAGGGCAGCGAACCGGCGCTAATCCGTCACAGCAGCTGGCGGAGCGGTTCTTCTCTCGGCATTCCGTCTCTAAGGACTGTGGCAGTGACATGAATCATGGCTCGCAGCCTGGCTGCGGCGGTATCGGCTCGCGCTTCCTGCAGAAAGCGAAGGCCGGCGCTTAGGATGACCATCATCACCATCACTGTGCCGGCACGTTTATCACCCGTGGCAAAAGAAATCGCAGAAAGAGCACCGGGCAGAATCACTAAAGGATTGAGAACGATTCGGAACAGGCGCATTGGCCACGATGGCGGCTTCTCCTGAGCCACTTCATTGGGACCAATGGCGCGAGCTCGCTCTTCCGCGGCCGCCTGCGAAAGTCCGGTCGGGGCCGTCTCCAGCTTTTCCAGTACAGCATCCCCTTCCAGCTTCGCGGCCCCCAATATCTGGGGCGAAACATGAATGTTGCTGTTGTGTGCGGGCTTCAGCGGCAAAGGGTCTTGGTGGCCGCGCGTCGCGGCGGCTGCTTTCGGGCCAATTGCATATGTATCTTCAACCAATGCGGCCATAAAAGGCTACTTTCAGCAACAATGCCGCTGTGCTCTGATGGATATCACCAGGAATGAAGTGGTTCGCAAGCTGAGCGAGACCTACGGCGCGCACAAGATCTTCCCGAGGCTACAAAATCGCGGCGCGAACGAGGGCTGCACCTCGACCAGTAGCGAGCCTCGCTACTTAGATAAAAACGCTGCGCTTGGAAAAAGGTTGAATGGTGACCGAAGCCCTGGCTTTTCCGCCCTTTGGGATAGTAAATGTTGGGCACGGCGCTTCGGCGATCACCCGGTAAGCAACACCCGATCCCAAGTGTGTTGATATGTTGGAAGCGTGCTCTGCTCCCAGCAGGAGAAGGCCAGGCTTCAGCATCGAACACTCCAATCGGCCGCTGATGTCTGTGACGGCCATCACAGGCAAGACGCACGACGGAACGCGCAGCGACTGGCCTGTAAAGCCCGTGGGGTCCTTGGCAGGAGTGAGGATCTCCACGAGGCACTTGCACTCGCAGCTGACAGAGGTATCCCCTCGCCGATTCAAACACAGACCCTGCTGCGGGGTGTAAACAAGGCAACGAAACAACAGCGGCTGGGCGAAGTCGACGAACGAATCGTTTTGGTCATGTAATGCGCTGTTCATGTGACCGCTATCACGGCAATCTGATTCGAAGTCTGACAATACTAAGTAAGAGGACAACAGCGTGAATAACCATCTCTTGAAATTCCAAACAATCGCCCTGGCGACTGACCTTAAGAGCGACTCTTCATCGGCCCTCCGCTATGCGCAAACAATGGCCCGCATGTACCAGGCGACACTCGTGTTGATTTATGTCATTGACCCGCTGACGAATGCATTTCCGTATAGCACGCCACACCTGGTGGAGGCGGCGGCAGCGGCAGAACTAAAGAGGCTTGAAGAAGAGACAACTGCGCAGGGCATTGCGGTGCATTCGGTGGTTCAGATCGGCCCTGTCTGCGAACAAATTCTGCAAACCGTGAGTGACTACCGCGCCGACCTGCTTCTGCTGGGAGCGCACGACAAAAGTAACGTTGATCGCGCAGCCTTGGGCACAATAGCACGGCAACTGCTAAATAAATCACGAGTTCCGATCATGACCGTTTCGCGGGATGCGGCGGATTCGCTGCCTTGGGCCGGATGTTGGCGCAGTGTGCTCGCTGCCACCGACTTCTCCCCGGCATCTGTCAACGCCGTCCAGTGCGCGCACCAATTGGCGCTCAGGCAATTGATCGTCGTGCACGTAGCCAACTCGGAAAAAGGTCATGAGTGCACCCATTGTCGCGAGAAACTCCGGCTGCTCGCACCTTTTAATGAATCGCACACCGTGCCCGTGGAGCACTTCCTGACTGAGGGAAACTCTGGTCAAGCGATCGCAGAGTATGCTCAAAAGTTTGCTGTAGACCTGGTGGTACTTGGTTCTCCAGTGGATGAGCTTGCAAATGAAGCCTTGCCCATCAGCACCATCGTGCAGGTGGTCTCGAAAGTCAATTGCCCTGTTCTTTGTCTGCCTCAAGTCGCTTCAACGGGCCCAAGGGACAGGAATAAAAGCGAAACCGGTTCAGAGCGACCAGTTGCTCTGACCGGAGTATAGGGATAGTTCAGAAAAAGCGCCCTGTGGCGATCCACCCTGAATGAATTATGGTGTGGGACATCGGCCTGGCTTTTATCGGTTGGAAGGTACTCAGCGATCCAAGGCGCGGTGGGGTACTCAAGTCTGCCATGAGCCGCCGTATCCTCGTTAGAAGCAGGCCGGCAAAGGTCTACCAGCGACGTCATGTTTTGCGGCTAAACTAGCTAGCTCCCCAACTTGTCATCCCGAGAGCTTGTGACTTTATTGAGTTTTGAAAAAATCCGACACTCGATACAAACGGGTTATGGCTAGACTTTGTCTAAAGTAGCCCAAAAAGTCACAACCTCCGAGCGCAGTGTAGGGAGAAAGGCGCACAGCAGATCCCTCGGCTGCGCTCGGGATGACAAGTAGGGGGGCAGCTAGTGACATAGGCCCGGCAGTGCCGTCGGCGTGAAGCAAACAGCGGCGGGAAGCCGGCATACGCTTGTCGCTCAAACGCCACAAGCGGCTGTAATTCAAACGCCCCCGCTGGCTATGGAGATCTTCGGGCAGAGTTCCGTAAATTCCCACATCTCTTGACGATGATGCCGCCGGTCGATATGGGGCACCTCGCTTGGCTACAGGCCGGGGCGCGGACTGCGCCTCTGGATGTGCAGCATCGCTGAAAAGCGGTAGCTCATGTTGCACCGAAAGCTACTCCAACCGCCTGGGCAGTCAAGTAACGCCATCTGGTTCTGGTGGCGAAGGGTGATGCATGACTGGTAAGCCGGAGGCGGAAAGATCATTTGGATTCCGTTACCGTTACGGTTACAGTTTGGCGGCCACCATCTGGCCGAGCTTCAGCAGGGTCTTTTGCTGCTCGCCGGTGGTCAGCGCGATGTAGAAGCGCACATTGCCTTTTCGTGCATGCAAGGCACCCTCCTTGTCAAGATAGGCGTCGTCTCCCAGGCCGGGGACATCCGTATTGGGACCATAGATGGCTTTGAATTTCGCGAACAGCGTGGTCGCATCGGCGGCGGATCCGTCGTAATAAATGCGGAACCATAGCGGCTTCTTTCCCTCGTAGCGGCAATCTGTGCCAGTCTCCGCATCGAGGCTGGGGAGGGGGGCTACCGTTTTTACGGCGGGGGAATAGGGTGTTTGCATCACGCTGCTTATCTGCGCGGGGGTCAGCAGGGCGCACGGATCCGACGGCTCCGTTGCCCCGAAGGCGGCCCTGCCAGGGAAAGAAGCTGCTAACAGCGCAGTGCCCAGCGATAGGATTGCCGCGTGCCGTGTCATCACTTGCCGACCATCACTTGCCGATCATCAGGATGGTAAATGAGCCCGGTACCGGGGGACCCATCGGTGGACGGCCATTCGCCGATGGCAGCGCTCCCTGCGGCGCCGGCGTACGCTCCTGCGACATAGTCAGCAGATGACCGGTGCTGGCGTCGAACGTGACAGTGCGCGCTCCGTTCATCGTGGACAGCACCTGCTCCACTGCAAAGGATGCCGGAGTTTTTTCTTTGACGACGGTCAGTGTTCCGTTGCCGCCGGTGCTGAAAACTTCCATGGTCGAGGGGTTGAATACTGCGCCATCTGAACCTCCGGCAAGGGGTAGCTTCGCCAGGATGTTCCCGTCTTTCGCGCTTAGCACGACCATGGCGGCCTGCGGTGGCGTGGCTGGCGGCGCGGAAGGCGGCGGCCCGGGTGGCGGGCTCGGGCGGTTACAAGCCGCAAACAGGATGCTGTTTTTTACGTCCAACGCCAGTCCGTTACAGCCACCCATGTCCTGGAGCGAATAATGGGCCACCACTTTCATGGACTTCAGATCGACGGCCGTGACACTGCCGACGGCGTCCTGCATGACGACGTACAGCATGCCCTTCCCGTCGGCAACGCCCTGCTCCGGCGTTCCGCCCAGATCGATTGTTCCCACAACCGTTCCGTCGCGCGCATCAATGACTGTGGCGTTTTTGGTGGGATGACTGAAGACGAATACACGCTCACTGAATGGGTCGAACAAAATACCGTCCGGCCGGGCTGCCCCCACATCAATGCTTTTCAGCTTGGTAAGCGTTTTTGTATCAAACATTGACACCTGGGGATGATCGCTGGTGAAGCCGTGGCCGGTCTTGGGATCGACGGCGGCTCCCTGGCCTCCTACGCCGGCGAGCTCTTTGACCGGCGCCAGGGTGTCAAGATCGAAGACGGTCAAACGCGGCGGCAGTTCCGGCGCTTCCGGGGTTGCCCCAGTGGCAGGTGTGGCCTGGACCCCGCTCCTCGGGATGTAGAGCCTTCGCCCGACGGTATCCGCGTAGATGTAATCCCATCCGCCTTCGCCACCCACGCGGGCCGTCTTGAGAACCTTGTACGGCCCCTCCTGCGCCCGGGCTTGCGGCACGGAAACAGTTGCCAATAGCACTACCAAGGCCAGTACGTATCGCATCATTTGATCCTCTGACGGCAGGTTGCCGTGGACGCTGTGCCGAGCCGTGCGTCGATCAAGTCTACGACACATCTGCTACGCCGTCGTCCGTTATCCAGCAGGAGTGATTCCGGCAGGAGTGCCCTTAGCGGGGCGGTTGCGGCGCTCGTTCGTTAGGCTTGCCGGGCTGTGGTCTTGCGGGCGGCGGCGGTGGTGGAAGCGCTGAAGGCGGATGCGGCGCCGCCTGGGGGCGGGGAGGCGGGGGCGCTGCCGGGGGATGCGGCGCCTCTGGTTGAGATGCTGGACCGGCAGGGCGTCCGTTGCGCAGGTTCTCTACCTGCTGCGGGCCGAGCGGCCGGCCGGGGTCCACGGACTGAATGGCGCGCCTTTGCTGGACGAAGGGCGGCTGCACCGGCGGCGGGATTGCTTTGTTGACGAGCGGGCGTGGTTGATCGGGCGGCCGCGGCGCGGGGTGCTCCGCCGGCGCGGGGTGCTCCAGCGGGGCGGCCGCAGGTTGCCGGCTTACGGGTTGGGGTTGCGGCACATTGCGGAACACCGGGGCGGGCGGGGCCGGCTGGGCGGGCGGATGCACGGACGGCGGCTGAGAAGCAGAGCGATTTATCGGCGGCGCGGTGACCGGCGGGGCAGGGGGGTTGGCCGGCCGGCCCAGGATTTGCACCTGCCGCTGTTGCGGAAAGGCGGCGCGGTTCACTGGCTGCGAGCCTGGCTGAAATGCAGGACGGCTCGCGGCCGCGGGAGGCTGCGGAGCGCGGACCGGCGCTCCCGGAGATCCAGCGCGCTCAAAGCCCTGCCGTGTCTCCACTACCGGCCGCGCCTGCACGGGCGGAAAGGCGCGCGCCGGGGGCCTTGCCGCCACCATCGCGTTTGCCGGAGTGACCAGGGGGTGAGGAATGACGGGCGCGGCGCTTAGTTGGGAGCGAACCTGGGGCGTGAGTGGGATGCGCTGCACCCGGGCAATCGGCTGGCCCGATGCCAGAGCCCGCTCCGGCACCACCACCGTGCCGGCCATGCGGTTGACATAGGTAACTTTTGTAATATTCACGGTGTTATATACGTTGACCGTGCGGTTGACGTAGGTGTTGTGGACCTCGGTCACGTTGGTGTTGTAGATGTTGGTCACATTCACGCGATTACAATAAGCCGGGCTGGCGTGATACCAGGGTTGGTACACCTCGCGCGGGCCGAGGGGGAACCAGGCGGCCACCGCGCCAATCGCAATGGAAAGCCCACCGCCGCCCCCACCCACGAAGGCCACAAGAGCCGGCGAATAGATGGGGCGCACTTCCCCGCCAAAGGCGGAAGGGGGCGGGCCGGGGACCCATCCCCAGCGACCGCCGAAGTTGGCCCAGCGGCCGTAATGGAAGGGCGCAAAGCCCCACGGTTCTGCCTCGACCCACGTCCAGCCCCAGGGAGCGACCCAGGCCCAATGGCCATTGGAGTAGGGTGTCCATCCGGCGGCCACACCGCGGGGGTACCACACTGCTCCGTAGCCTTGATGATCCTGATCCGCAGCCTGCCAGTCGCCGTAGTCGTCAAGATCCGCGGCGCCAATCATGTCCGGGGACACATAATGGTAGGCGTTGGCGCGCTCGCGGCGACTCTCTCGTTGTTGATCGAAATTGTCGAGTGCATCCGGGGGCAGCAACTGCACCTGTTCGGCATAGACGGGGTTCGCCCCGGAGAGGCGCAGAGACTGATTGGCGCCCAGTTGCTGGTCAAGATTCTGGCCGGTGACTTCGACGGCGCCGGACGAAACAGTAACTATCGTGGTGTCGTCCTGCGGGTAGCAATCCACGCGGATGTCGCCCGGCTGATCAACCACGATCGCGCCGTTGGGCGTGTCCACCTCAATCGATTCGCGCTGGCCATCAAAGGCACGAAGGGAGCGGGTGCGGATGCGCACGGAGCCCTGGGCCAGGCCGAATTGCGCGACAGTGTCGGTGAGCGAAGAGAGCGTTACATCGGCGCCGTTGCCGAGGCGGACGGTGAGGCCCGCGGTCTGCAGTTCGCCGAAGGAGTTGTTGTCGGCGTACACGCGATCCCCACCCGTGAGGGGATAATTCACCTCAGCCTGGGAGAAACTGTTGGCTCCGTTGGGCTCGAGCGAAACATTGCCCTGGATCGTAGAAATGCGAGCGACGCGGTTGGGCGGGTCATAGCCGTTATCGCTTTGCGCCTGCGACCGGGAGCCGGCGCCAAGGACAACAATGCCCAGAAGAGCACAAAGCCGGGCGCGACCGGGGATCGACAACTGCGAGAAACACGAGCGGGGCATGGACGTTCTCCTCGGCTCTCCCAGGGTGGGGGAAAGCGCTCTCATCAAACGAACCCGGAGCGGCGCGAAAGGATGCGGCTAATTCACGGCGCTTGCCGCGCCCGGTCTCAAGCCTGGGTCGAATCGCACCAACGAGTTCATCGTCAGCATAGCGGCAGAGGGACCGCGGCCCCCATTTAGACGGGGTGGAAACCACGCGTTGTATCTCGAAGGTGAACAGCAGGCTGGCCCCAGGGCCGATTTAGCAAGCCGAAGCGAGGCAGGGAGGGTTACCTGACCACGATCTGGGGGCGTAACCTGCTGTATTGAGAAGGGGAAAGAATCCGTTTTCTGACGAGTTGCGAGGTTTCGTCGTAGGGGCGATTGGCGATGATGGCTTCGGCCTGAGCTGGTGTGATGCCGGGCAGCTTTTGCAAGTCTTTCGATGAGGCGCGATTGATGTTCGTAGGCCCGCTCCTTACCAGGCCTTCGAAAACTCCTTTCACCATGGCGCCTGCGTTCCGCTTGGCGGCGGCTGTCAGGTCGGCAGTATGTTCGCGGACGGCATCCGGGCTGGAGAAGCAGCCCGAAAGCAAGAGAAGGACGATCGGGAGCGCTCGTGCACCTTTGTTCATACTGAGTGAGATGCTCGCACACAGGGGCGCAGGCAAACCAGCATTGCGATTGGTAGTGAAAGACCGGAGGATCTCGTCCATGTTCGATGGCGGGTGAGATGGCCAGCAAGCGGGTTGAACGGGCCACCAACCTAGTTGGAAAGCGGAGACTACTTGCGAAAGATGAGAAAGCGTAGCTGGTGTTCCTGATGCTGAGCAGCCGGTGTGGGACCTGTTCGGTTGGGATGAGCCGCCACCGGCCGCTTTGCCTGCAGGCTGAAAATAGATCGTTCGTTGTGGGCGGAATTCAGCGGGGCAACGAAACGCCTTCCAGCGCGGCTGCCGATTCGACATCTAAATAAATGGTCACATCGGGATGGGTGCGAAGAAGGGTCGAGGGGCAATCCGTGCTGATGGGTTCTTGGAGCGTGCGTCGAACTGCTTCTGCTTTTCTGTTTCCGGGGACTGAGGCAATCAACTTCGGCACCCGGAATAATGTTGGAATGGTAAGGGTAAGGGCTCGCTCAGGAACCTGTTGCCAGCTTGCAAACCAGCCTTCCGCAGCCTGCTGTTGACGGCACGCCTGGTCCAGCTGCACCACCTTCATCGCTTGCGGATCGTGGAAGTCTGCCTCGGCGGGATCGTTGAATGCCAGGTGCCCGTTTTCACCGATACCCAGAAGGCAGAGTTGCGGGTTGGCCACACTCAGCTTTCGGATGTACTCGTCGCAGGCCGCTTTTAAGTCGTCTGCATTGCCGTCTATTTCGAAAAAGTTCGCCATGCGAACCCGGTCCGTCAGCTTCTCCCGCAGGTAGCGGCGAAAAGAAGCTGGGTGGTTTTCGTCAATGCCAACATATTCGTCTAGATGGAATCCCTGCACCTGGTCCCAGGGCAGCCCGCGTAGCGAAGTAAGAGCGGCGAGGGTCTCGAATTGTGAAGCGCCGGTGGCAAAGATGACACCTATATTATGTTGCTGCTGGGCCAGGCGATGCATCTCTTCCGCCGCCGCGCGCGCGGCCGCCTCCCCCGCAGCCTGTCGGCTTGAGTGAACTTCCAGTTTCATGCTTCCCGAGGTGAAAGTGGTTACACCATTCTCTGAGACTTCCATACTGATCCACTCCTGTGAGGCACTCATGATTACCGGTTGGGCACTTTACCACCCAACCTATCAAGACGTGATTCGCATACGCGTTAGAAAGGGAATTTAGGTGGCCTTTGCAGTACCCGTCGGCTCTGGGCATACGTGAGTTGGCCAAAACCTCCATAAGTCAGCCAGAGTGCGGCATCCCGAAGTTTACGTTATGAAGGCGTTGTTGAAGGCTGCTCGAAGCTGCAACGATGCTCCACTTTCAAGATCGGTGCTCTTGAGCAGCGCCGTGCCAGTGACGAAAAAATGAGGACCGGAGCACGTGCTTTCCGCGTTTTCAAGCATGCCCACCAGGTTGACAGCAAAAGCGGGAGTATCGAACCAGGCCTGCAGTCCCTGCGCGTGGGAGCTGGCCATTCCCGGAATTGTACAGGCGCTCTGGACTAGCGCCACCTTTTCGCACACATCGCCGGGCAAGTTTCGGTTCCTCCTTTGCGAGAATGAGACGGATTGTGGCGCAATGAACTGCTCATTTCAATAAATTTGTCACATCCAGTGGAAGACATCTACAGCCCCCTTTTTATGAATGAATATGGCTCCGGGCAAGGCTTTCTGTGATTTCTGTGAGTGCCGTTGGCTTCAGGATCGCGGAGTGTGCGTCAGGTCCGATACGGGCTGCGAGCTCATCCGTTCCTTTATAAGTCGCGCCTCTCATTATCGGGTTGGATTTGTAAAACTCGATAAAATTTGATGCTTTTTGCGATTAGCGGCGCGGGCGCGGTGAGCCTTTCCAGGGAGAAAAGGGGAGCCGGCGGGAACCTTCTCTATCGAGGAAGAGATCCAGGGCGCTTCCAGTTGCGGCGGGTACCCAGTTAGTCCTTTCCGGGGCGACGAAGGGGTTGGTCATAATGGGTTGACTTTGGACCGGACCGGCGGATGGCGGGGGCGTTGGATCGCCTGGATGGTTTGGCAGTTCAGCAGGGGTGGCGTG
>CAZZVD010000043.1:0-26980 GCA_964657465.1 uncultured Acetobacteraceae bacterium
GACGATGTCGCGCAAGCAGCGCTCGATCCCGGCGATCGCCATGCGCTCAAGGTGGAAAGCATGGTTGGGCTGGCCGCTCATTTATTGCAACGGCCTTACCGCGCTCATGATCAGGAGGCGGTGTGGTTTGGCGATCAATGCAGCCGCACGGATACAAACCTGCCCTCGACCCAGAACCTGCAGGTAACCAGGCTGCCACTCCGCGTTCCCTATGCAATCAGTCTCGATGCAATCAGCATCCTCCCCGACTCTGGCCTGGCAGTACTGCGATCCAGGGATGCTTCGGTGGTGTTTTGCGCCATGCCAAATGGCCTCGGCGGAAAAGGAAGCCACACTCACTGCGACAAATTAAGCTTCGTGCTTCGGCTCAACTCTTCCCGCTTGCATTCCGAACCACACGAGGTGTTCTGCGATAGCGGTAGCCGCTGCTACACCCGTTCCGCAGAACAGAGAAACCAGGATCGCTCCACCCGGGCCCACAATACTCTAACCGTCGAGCAAGCGGACCAGAATACGATCTCGCACCGCCCTGAGCATCTATTTCAAACAGGAAACGAAGCCATGGTATCGCCCATCACCCGGGTACAGGGTGAGCCAGCGAGCGTGCGGGCATCTCATGCAGGATACGAACGTTTCGGGATCGAGCACGAAAGGACGATCCAACTCGCCGAAAACTGGATGCGCTTGATCGACATTTTGAGCTCGCAGACAGAAAGCGAAAGCCGGCTGGACCTCCACTTCACCCTGGGAGCGGCATGGACGGTCACGCTCGGAATCATGACGGGCGACGTGGTGAGCTGCTTCATCGCGGGTCCGTGGACACTCACGTTCGAGTGCGCGTCCACAAGCTACTTATCTTTGACCACATCCCCTACGCGAATCTCAAGAGAGTACGGCGCGTCCTTACCCGGAACCTTGTTAACCATCAACACCCTCGCGAGCCTGCCCGCCACTTTGCGCACAACGGTACGGTGGAAGTAACCATGCATAGCCGAACCCAAGAGTCGCTATCAGGAGAGAGCATCATCTGCTTCGCCGGCGAGGATTGGTGGTACCACCACCCGCACTCCAAAAATCACATCCTCAAACGGTATGCTCGTGAAAACACAGTCCTCTTTGTAAACTCCATCACCATGGGTTTGCCGTCCATGGCGAATCCTGACTTTTTCCTGAAGATTCGGCGAAAGCTCAAGAGCTATCTGCGCTGGTTGCGCAAAGTCCCTGAAGGGCTTTGGGTGATGACGCCCATCAATCTGCCGTTTTACGGAACCGCGCTCGGGCGTTCGATTAACCGCATTCTTCTGCAAACGCAGCTTCGTCTGGCGATGCTCCTCCTGCGCATCCGCAACCCGATCCTATGGGTGGCGATTCCCACTGCGGCTGAAATGGTGGGTCGCCTGGGAGAAAAGCTGCTGATTTACCAGGTCTCAGATAAGTACGACGCGAATGAAGACAGCGCGTTATCGCCCGCGATCATTCGAACCTACGATCGTCAGTTGAAAAACGCAGCCGCGGTTGTGCTCTATTCCGGCCGCAAGCTTTTTGAAGAAGCGAGCGAGCCGCATCGGTTTTTCCTGGAGCAGGCAGTAGATTTTGAGCACTTCGCCCAACATCTCACCGACGTCGCACCCGATGTGGAATCCATCCCCTCACCGATCCTGGGCTATTTCGGCAGCATGGATTATGTAATGGACACTGAGCTGATGGCCGAGGTTGCGCGCCTGCGACCAGACTGGCATTGGGTGCTCCTCGGACTGAAGTCGAACCTGGTGCGCGTCGACGCACCCAACGTTCATTTCCTGGGATCAAAGCCTTACCAGGCTTTGCCCCGGTATATCACGCGGTTCAATGTGTGCGTTTTGCCCTGGAGGGCAGAAAATGCATTCACCAGCTACGGCAGCGCCATCAAGGTTCGCGAGTACCTCGCCACGGGCAAGCCGGTGGTCATGGCCCCGCTGTACGAGTACCTGGAAACACCCGGCCTCCGCTTTTATCGTGGCGCCCGGCAGTTCATTGAGCAAGTAGACGCCGCTCTCAACGAAGATGATCCCGCCCTGGCGGCAAAACGCCAGGCGATTGTGCAGCAGGGAACCTGGGATAGGCGAGCGGCAGAATTGGCGCAGCTCATCACTTCCCTGCTCCGCGGCGATACGTACGCCTATGCTTCTGCACTGCTGCAGCCCGTCATGCAAGGCGAGGCGAACCAGTGAGCCGAAAGGAGGCACGATGCAAGCATTGCTCGAAGACATGAAGTCCGGGCAGATTGCCACGTATGACGTGCCTGCGCCGGAGCTGCAGCCAGGCGGCATTCTTATTCGCACCGCGTTCTCTGCAATCAGTGCCGGGACGGAAAAAGCAACCGTGCAGGCAGGTCGCAAATCTCTGCTCGGTAAGGCAATGGCTCGGCCCGACCTGGTGAAGCAGGTCCTGGCGTATGCCCAGACGAATGGTGTACGCGCAGCCCGCGAGAAAGTGCAGGCACGCCTTGATACCCTCTCCGCTCTGGGCTACTCGTGCTCGGGCGTTGTGCTCGCGGCTGGCGCCGCCGTAAGCGGCTTGCTTCCAGGCGATCGCGTGGCGTGTGCGGGCGCGGGCTACGCCAGCCATTGCGAGATCAACTTCATACCCTCAAACCTGGCTGTGCGCATCCCGGAAAACGTCAGCCTGGAAGCAGCCTCGCTGACCACCATCGGCGCCATCTCCGTGCAAGGGGTGCGCCAGGCAAACGTAACTTTCGGAGAAACAATTGCTGTGATCGGCGTAGGCCTCGTGGGGGTACTCACGATGCAGGTGTTGCGAGCGGCCGGGTGCCGGGTCATCGCCATCGATCTCTCACCGGAGCGCGCGGCACACGCAACAAAGCTCGGCGCTCACCTTGGTCTAAGCACAACGGATCCGAGCATCGAGAGTGCAGTCGCCGCATTTTCACGCTACGGCGTTGACGCTGCCATCATCACCGCCGCCACAAAGTCCGCGGAGCCGCTGGAGCTGGCGGCCAGGCTGCTGAGAGATCGTGGCCGCATCGTGGTGGTTGGCGACGTCGGCATGGATGTAGCCCGGGCCCACATGTACCGCAAAGAGATTTCGCTTTCCATGTCGCGCTCCTACGGCCCAGGCCGGTATGACTCCAGCTACGAAGAAGCCGGCCATGATTACCCCATCGGCTACGTCCGCTGGACAGAGGGACGCAACATGGAAGCCTTTCTGGACCTGGTATCGGCTGGATCCATTCAACTCGACGCACTTCTCGCCAACAGGTATGCGGTCGAGGATGGAGCTGCAGCTTACCAGGCAGTAGAGGCGGGCGCGTATACGGGAATCATCGACTTTCATTTGACTGCGGACTTCGGGTTGATTGCGCAACCGGCGTCACCCGCGATTCCCGCCCAACCGCCTATCCCGGGCAAAGTGCGCGTGGGGTGCATCGGCGCCGGCGCGTTCGCTCGCAGCATCATTCTGCCCGCGCTCAAGTCCTCCGCGGATCTCACTCTTGCTTCCGTGGCCACAACCACCGGTGCGGCGGCCGAGTCGGCCCGTACCACTTTCGGCTTCGCCCGCGCCCAATCGCCCTCGGCTCTGCTCGACAGTCCCGATCTCGATGCTGTTTTTATTCTGACCCGCCATAGCAGCCACGCTTCCTACGTCGAACAGGCCCTGGAGCGGGGAAAGGCGGTCTTTGTCGAGAAGCCACTCGCGGTCGATCGTGATCAGCTGGAGATGGTGCGCGCGGCCTACGAAGGCGCGACAACCCACGGCAGGTCGCCGTTCCTTATGGTGGGCTTTAATCGCCGCTTCGCGCCGCTGACACAAAAGCTGATGGCCTTCTTCGCCGGCCGCAGAGATCCCATGCTTATCCACATCCGATGCAATGCCGGCTTTATTCCCAGAGACAACTGGATCCAGGCACCCGAGAATGGCGGCCGCATCGTCGGCGAGCTTTGCCACTTCATCGACTGGGCGCGCGCGGTGGTCGGCTGTTCCATGCGGTCGCTGACTGCGGCTGCCTTACCGGATGGTGAACGCTATAGTGGCGATAACGTGACTGTAGCGATTACCTTCGAGGATGGCTCGATTGCCAACTTGCTTTACCTCGCCAACGGAGACAAGTCCGTGCCGAAAGAGTACTTCGAAGTATACTGCGGCGGCGGGGTAGCACGCCTGGATGATTTCAAGAACCTGTCCTGCTCCCGGAATGGAAAGACCGAGACCACTAAAGGGCGCCAGGAAAAAGGCCATCAGAAAGAGTTCGACTTAACCGTCGAGGCGTTGAAGCAACGCAGGGACGCTCCGATTTCGTTCGCTCAGCTAAGCGAAGTCACCAGCGCAACGTTCGCAATCGAAGAAGCCATCCGGACCCAAAAAGTGATTGCACTATGAGCATCGTTTCGAAGACCTCCAACCAATGTCGATGAGCTCACTGAAAGGCCGCGATGACCTGTCGCAGGCTCTGGCGCTGCACCCCATGCAATGGGTGTTTGCCTTGTTATCGCTGGTGCCGCTCTGTGTCGTTCTCCCCCTGGCGCCCTCAGGCGTGGGTGTCGCGATCCTCGTGGCCTGGACCGCTTTGATCTGGCTGGCCATCAGCTTTGTGCGTCGCCGATTTCATCAATTGGTGCCGATCTGGGTAGCCGTTTACCCTTATTGCTATTACCTGCTCTCGTATCCGGCAGAGCGTTCTATCTTCACCCTCGATCGCGCGTTCGTTCTCCTGGTGCTGATCGAAATCGTACTCGCCTACCGGCAACCGCTGGCGCCGCTAACGCGCGACGTACAGATCAGCGCCTGCCTGTGGGGAGCGTTTCTACTGGTTTGCGTGATCTCTCTCTGGGGGCACAACCCGGCGGAGGTCCTGCCCTCGTACCGCTTCCTGGTCGATGGGATATTCATGCCCGCAGTGCTTGGCCTCTATGCGATACGGTATTTTCCTTTCTTAAAAGATGTCTACCGGCTTCACTTGTGCGCCTGCCTTCTGGGCCTCGGCCTTTTCATTACTGGCCTGATCGAACTGCTAACCGAAATCGACTTGTTCCCGTTAAACGGATCGGAGCCGATGTACACCGAGACCCATCTGCGACGCGCCGACGGTCCATTTGAGCAGCAAGTCATCTTATCCGTAGTCGGCATTCTCGCCTTTTTCCTCATCCTCTACATGCGTCAACTGTTGGGCGGGAAAATATCGCGCGGCCGCCTGGTGCTTCATCGGACTGCAGCCCTCGCAGCCTTTGGTGCGGCCCTGATTCCGCTGAACCGCGGTTTGATCTTCGCGCTGATTCCTGTTGCGGTCATCGAGTGCTTCGCCAGGCAGCGGCTTGTATCTCGCCGTCTCTGGGTTGCTTTCTTCTCCATTACGCTGCTCTCGGTTATCGCGACCCGCGTCATCGATCCGCGCCTGTATCACGACAGAGTCTCAGATCCCAGCAACTTCTACCAGCGACTCGCGCAGCATCAGGAGACCTTCCAGGTCGTTCGGGAGTACCCGATCCTCGGCGTGGGTTTTGGTCTCTACCATGATGTGGCGATACGCAATCCTCAGTACATGGCTCAATGGAACGGTATCGAATCGATGAATGTTCCTCATAACGTACTAATGACTGTGCTTTCTGAAGAGGGCCTCATCGGCCTCGTCCTGTATGTTCTGGCGCAGGCTTTTTTCATTCGTGCGATGTGGAAGATTCGTAAGGCCTACACTCGAGGCTGGCTGGCATTCGTTTATTGCATTTTGGTATACGTCATCATCGGATTGGACTACGCCACCTTTGCCTTTTCCGACATCAATCTGCTTTACATGTTCACCCTGGGCGTCATTTACCAGGTACAGAGCAGGATGGCCACCGAGCAAGCGGCTCCGGAGCTGGATGGTTCACTCGTTCACGCATGAGTTGACGTTTCCTCGTCCGCGTCGCAAGGCAAACATCCAACCGGCTGCAAACAGCAGCGGCACTCTATCAGCGAGCGCTGCATTAAGTCGGATAAAGGCCTTATATCGCGCAAACAAATGTGCAATGAACGGACCCGAAACGAATGATGTGGCACGAGCTTCCAACTCCTGCAGATCGCGCCGTTGGAACATGGTCCGCAGCGCGGTCAAGGTGAACCGCTGCACATGCGGGCTCTCGCAATCTGAACTCGCAATAGCGCGTGTGCGGCTGGCTTCTTGCCGACGCGCGTGGAGCCACGCAACCAGCCTGTCCAGTTGTAGCGACTGGTAAATGCGCCGGTCCAGTTCGAATTCTCCATATCCATTGGGTACGGTCACAATGAGCGTGCCGCCTTTAACGAGATAGGGCAGCGCGGCAGCAAGCAACGCCTCCGGCCTCTCCAGGTGTTCGAGTACCTCTGAGAGAATGACGCAATCGAAGGGCTGGGTTGGCAGAATGTCCAGAGTTCCATGCAGGAAGCACACCGCGGAAGCAAACGACCGGCCGCGTTGAATCGAGGGCCAGTGCGGATCAATTGCGGTTACCCGGTAACCTGCATGCGCCAGCGGAATCGCCAGTTGTGATCCGTTGCCGCAGCCAATATCAAGAATGGTGAGTTCCCGCCGCGGCCTACCGGGAAAGGCGCGCTGCACAGCATCATCGACGAAACGAAGCCGCTTGCCGTAGCCCCAGAGATTTTCTTCCATGTAGGGAACGCGGCCTTCTCCGCCTTGCATATTGCCCAGCATACGACAATGAAGTTCCGGGGAGTCGCATCGGTACAATGATGGACATGGACGACGCGCGGTTGACAGCAGCGAATAACGCCGCCATCAGCCAGTGGACTCATCGCCCATGCGGCACAGTCGACGGCTACGACGAGTACACACTCGAATATTTCCAGGCAGTGGAACGCGACCGCTATCAGGAGTACGCGCCCTGGATGCGCCAATTTATACCCTTCGGTGGCTATCCCGGAAAGAAGGTCCTGGAGGTTGGGATTGGCCAGGGCACGGACCTGGTGCAGTTTGCGAAGGGCGGCGCGGAAGTGTTCGGTATCGACATAACCGAGCGCCACCTCGATCTGGCAGCGCGCAATTTCGCCCTTCGTGGCATGCATGCCGACCTCCAGCGCGCAACAGCAGCGGCTATTCCATTCGCCGACGACACCTTCGATTTTGTCTACAGCTTTGGGGTCTTACATCACACAGATGACACCGTGCGCTGCATCTCCGAATGTCGTCGCGTGCTTAAGCCCGGCGGAGTCATGTTGCTCGGCATGTACCACACCTTCAGTCTTTTCCATGCATATACCATCCTCGTCAATGGTGTGCTGCGAGGACGTTTGCGTCGCCTGGGCTACCGCGGTCTTATGTCACGAATCGAATCGGGCGCCGACGGAGTGATGATTGCTCCCCTGGTAAAAACCTACTCTCGTGGCCAACTTCGGCACATCCTCGAAGACTTTCGCGAAGTGCGGTTTGATGTAAGGCATCTCTCGGCGAGCGATTTCGGTAAGTTCAAGTACGTCCTCCCGGCATCCCTTGTAGAGCTCGCAGGGCGGCATGTTGGCTGGTATCTATTTGCACGCGCTACCAAGTAGCATTGCCGGCGACCTTCCGATCCATTTGGCAATAACAGGCATCCCGGCCCCACCCCAGATACTCTAAGCCTCCTGACAAAAGCCAACAGCATGAAGTATTCCCGTATCGCAATCTTTTTCATGCAACGATTCCGTAAGAAGCGGGTCGAGCTCTTCTGCTCCACTTTCCCTCTGCCGTTGTGCCGCACGGTTTTGGATGTCGGAGGAACGCCGCAGATCTGGCGCATGCTGGAAGCACCGTACGCAGTCACACTGCTCAACCTCAATCAGCAGGAACTGCATCCGGGAGAACACCAACCCCAGAATCGAACGTTGGAGCACTATGCCACTGTGATCGGAGACGGGCGCAAACTCCACTTCCCAGACAACTCCTTCGATGTGGCATTCTCGAACTCCGTTATAGAACATGTTGGGAGCCTGGAAGACATGCAGCGCCTGGCCTCGGAATTACGCCGGGTCGGCAAATCCTTGTACTGTCAAACTCCCAACAAATGGTTCCCGGTCGAGCCGCATCTGGGTACGCTGTTTCTCCACTGGTGGCCAGGACTGCTGAACAATTTCTTTGTGACCCGCTACCTCACCTTGTGGGGCATCATGAACAAGCCGAACCGCGCACAAGTGGAGCAGGCGTTGGCAAACATTCACCTTCTTACACGTCGCGATTTGCAGCACCTGTTCCCGGGAGCGAAGATCGTTGCCGAACGCTTTTTCCTTCTGACGAAGTCATACGTTGTCATCGATCACCAGACGGCACCCGCGTCCCCGCCGTTCGTCTACTAGCTGGTGAGCATCAGGCCCACGATCCAGCATGGCGTTCTGCATACCGCTGTTACGAGCTCCTGTCGAAATCCCGAGCCGCATAGTCGGCTCCTGGGCTCACGAGTCGGCGCAAGAGTTGATGCCGGCCCCCTACCTTCATGAACGCAGCGATCCTGTCAAAACTGCGAATCCAGCGAAAAATAGCTATTGACCCGGATATCCGACCAAAGTAGTCTCATATCAATTCAGACCACGACAGTCGGATATCCGATTGCCTCGCGCAAGGCGAAGTGTGTCGATTTTTTGGAGGCTCGTACGTGTGGTTTGTGCATTTGCCGGCTGTTAAGCCGACGCAGTCGTTGAAATGGCTTCTCATCATTATCTGCTTCTTCGCAGCACAGGGTGACGCTGAAGCGCAACAGGAGCCACCTTACTTCGTGACCTATTCCTCGGTGCTCGAAGAGCCCGGCAACCTGGAAATCGAGAACCAGAACATTGCGGCGTCGCCTAAAAACGCCAACCTGTTTCTTGCGCCAACCGTAGAACTCGAGTATGGCGTAACGGCGTGGTGGACTGCCGAAGCTTACCTGCAGGGCCAGACGACCCAGAATGATTCCACGATCTTGACTGGCTACCGCCTGGAAAGCCGGTTCCGTCCTTTGCCACACCAGTATTGGATCAATCCTGTGCTGTACCTGGAATACGAAAATGTAAACGGCGCCGACAAGAGCTTTCTGGAAATCACCGGAAACAGCACCATCACGACTCTGCAGGTTTCGAATGCGCAACTGCGAAAAGAAACAGAGCGGTCGATTGAGGGCAAGCTGATCCTGTCCAGCAATGTGAAAGGCTGGGGAATTTCGGAGAACATCATCGCAGAGAAAACGGTGAACGGCAACGAGCCCTGGGAGTTCGGCTACGCCCTTGCCGCGGCCCGTCCTCTCGCGCTGACCGGCGCGAGCAGGCCATGCACGTTTTGTCGGCAAAACTTCGCCGCAGGCGCAGAGCTGTTCGGCGGCCTGGGAACCCGCTACCACTTCGGGTACAAGCAAACGCAGCAATACGTAGCACCAACAGTGGCCTTTACTATGCCGCGCGGAGCTACGTTCAAGTTTTCGCCCGAGCTCGGACTGAACGACAACTCAGCCGCCGTCTTATGGCGTTTCGGCATGTCTTACGAGATAGAACAATTCCGTGATTGGTTCCGGAGGAAGCAATGAGGGCGAGGGATTTTATGTTGTTGGCGTTCATGACCGTATCCGGGATCAGCTTTGGCGCAGCCAATGGAGCCTGGCTCAAGAAAGTGCCGCAGGCTGACAAAGAGCGCGTGAACCCATATGCCGGCAATGCAGACGCCAGGGCTGCGGGTAAAAACCTGTTCAGCGCAAACTGCGCCAAGTGCCACGGGGCAGAAGCAGAAGGCAAGGGCGCAAGGCCGAGCCTGAAAAGCGAGCGCATTCAGAACGCAACCGACGGCGAACTGGCATGGTTGCTCAAGAACGGCAACCCTTACAAAGGAATGCCGATCTGGGGGGCACTGCCAGAGCAGGCGCGCTGGCAGATCATCACTTACGTACGCAGCCTCAACAGTGTTCCAGCAGAGGTACAGAAGTGACCGCCCGTTACCGTAAGTGCTGCCGACTGCCTGCCCTGCTGCTGGCCGGTTTTGTGTGCGCGATCTTTCAGGGCTGTGGTTCCGGAAAAGCGCCTGACGCTCCTACAGAGTCTGATGCGACCCCTCCAGCAGATTCGATTGGCGAGGCATTGTTTCTGGATACCCGTTTTGCGCAGTTCTTTGCCGCATCGATGACGGGCGTAAACGATCCATTGGGGGCAGGAGACCCAACTGTCGCGCAGGTGCAAACGCTGAATGGACCATTGCCGGGCCCATTTGCCGGCCAATCTATCAACTGTCGATCGTGCCACTTCGTCACCGAGTTCCAGGGCGTGACCGGCGCGGGCAATCGAGCCTACTCCGACTTCACCACGCGGAGTCCGCTGCCGCGTTCGCAGCCGAACGGCTTTGACCATACACCGCGCAACTCCATGCAAATGGTCGATTCATTTACCAGCCGCTCGGGCCCGATGTTTCTGCACTTCGACGGAGAGTTTGCCTCAGGCGAAGACCTGGTAAAAGGCACGTTGACAGGCCGCAATTTTGGCTGGCAGCCTGCCCAATACAACGATGCGATCGCGCATATCGCCAGGATTATTCGTGAAGATAACGGAAGCGGCCAGCTTGCGGCGGATCACCTGAACGGCCTGAGCTATGCCGTGATCTTTCGCGGCACGGACTCACGCATTACCAGTGACTTGCTGCTACCCCCTGCTCAAAGGCTCGACGTTGCCAAGGCTTCAGATGCGCAGGTGGTGGATGAGATTTCACTGTGCATCGCAACCTATATGCGCGATCTGCTCTTTAAGCGAGACAAGTATGGCCGCTACATCGGATCGCCCTACGACAACTTTTTGCGCGTGAACCATTTGCCCGCAATGCCGCTCACCGGGGAAACAAAGGCAGCCTACAATGTGCGTCTTAATCAGCAGGTGTTGGCGCTGAAGAATCCCATCTATATAACGCCACATGATGGATCTTTTGCTTACCATACCCAGAGCTACCAGTTTGGCGCGCTCGAACTGCAGGGGCTCAAAATCTTTCTCGCGTCGGCCGCCGCAGGCACCGTCAATGGGCACGCGGGCAATTGCGCCGCATGCCACCAGGCTCCTGACTTTTCAGACTTTGTCTTCCATAACAACGGCGTGTCTCAGAGAGAATACGATACCGCCAACGGTGAGGGGGCGTTCGCAATGCTGACGATACCTACGGACGCGCAACGTCAGGCTAACTTCGATGCCTATATGCCGGCTTCACCGAATCACCCCAACGCTATGGAGCCATTCAGGCATGCCGCAGTGATTGGGAACCCCGCTTATGCAGACCTTGGTCTTTGGAATATCTACCTGAATCCGGATATGCCGAATCCACAGTCGAATCTAGCCGGCTTCGTTTGTGCTTCGGGCACTGATTGCAGCGTGGATAAAGGCCTTGCCTCTACCATCGCCCGCTTCAAGACGCCAGTGCTCCGCGACCTTGAAGATTCAGCCCCCTACTTCCACGATGGCAGCGCTCCCCGCTTTGACGATGTAGTTAACCACTACATAGCCATGTCGCAGTCGGCCCATGCCGGCCTCATGCGCAACGCGCCGGCCGAGTTCGCCAATATGTCGTTGAGTGCTGATGATGTGGCTGCGCTGGTGGCCTTCTTGCAGTCGTTGACGGAAGACTATGACGATGCTTAGCATCGTCATAGTCTCAATTGCGCCTGGTCGCGACCGCCACGTCCATCCGAGAGCACAAAGACGAAGAGCGCCGAGAATAAGGCTCTGCCTACGGAGCCCACATGGCTAAGCCAACACCTCAGTCACCACGCGCGCCGGTTTCACGCTGGTGAGTTTTTGCTCCAGACCCTGGAAGGAATAGGAGAGCTGGCGATGATCAAATCCCAGCACCTGGAGCATGGTTGCGTGCAGATCGCGCACCTCGACTGGGTCCTTCACAATTTCGTAGCCCATGGCATCGGTCTCGCCATGCGCGATGCCTGGCTTGATGCCACCACCAGCCATCCAGATCGTAAACGCACCCGGATTGTGGTCTCTGCCGACAAATTGCATGACCTGTCCCGCGCGATTCTCACGCATCGAAGTGCGTCCGAACTCACCACCCCAAACCACCAGCGTATCGTCGAGCATTCCACGTTGCTTGAGGTCGGTAAGCAGCGCCCCGATGGGTTGGTCTGTCTCGCGGCATCGCTCGGCAAAACCAATGTTCAGCGAATCTTTTGCAGACGTGCCGTGATCATCCCAGCCCCAATGGTAAAGCTGGATAAAGCGAACACCCCGCTCCGCCAGCCGGCGCGCGACCACGCAGTTA
Organism: uncultured Acetobacteraceae bacterium; assembly: GCA_964657465.1. Taxonomy (GTDB): domain Bacteria; phylum Acidobacteriota; class Terriglobia; order Terriglobales; family Acidobacteriaceae; genus PALSA-350. The sequence continues at coordinate 12,212 of CAZZVD010000043.1, forward strand.
TTGGCGAAGCTGGCGTCACCCGGCTTGGCTCCGTAAGCAGCAAGTGTCGCCGGCGTCTCCTTGTGGATGTCCATCGCGTCGGTCGCGTCCATCTGCATGCGAAACGCCATCTCATATTGCGCGATGCGCGTTACCGTTTCCGGATTGCCGAATTCTGCATACGTCTGGCGATTAATCTCATCCACAGCATCCAGCATGCGACGGCGCAGTGGCCGGCTCACTTCAGCAGGGTTTTCCAGGTACAACACTGGCTCACCGTGCGAACGGCACTGCACCCCCTGGTACACGCTGGGCAAAAAGCCGGAGCCCCATAACTGTTTGCCGCCATCCGGCTGGTTGCCGCCCGAAACCAGCACGATAAAGCCCGGCAGATTCTGGTTTTCTGTGCCCAGCCCATAGATCACCCAGGAACCTAGGGAAGGATAGCCCAGGCGCGCATTGCCAGTTTGTACCAGCAACTGTGCCGGTGCATGGTTGAACTGATCGGTGCGCATCGACTTGATGACGCAGAGATCGTCGATATGCTTTTCCAGGTGGGGCAACCGGTCCGATATCCACTGGCCGCTCTTCCCAGCCTGGTGAAACGGATATTGCGCACCCAGCAGTTTAGGAACACCGCTGATAAAGGCAAACCGTTTCCCTACCAAAAACGACGCCGGGCATTGCTGGCCGTCAAGTTTGGTCAGATCCGGCTTGTGGTCGAACAGTTCCAACTGGCTGGGAGCACCGGCCATATGCAAATAGATAATCCGCTTGGCGCGTCCACTGAATTGAGGCGGCAAGACGGAGAGCGGGTGTGACGGATCACGGGTAAAGTCGAGGCGCAGGTTTCCGTCGACACCGCGTTCTGCCGCATGGGCGGCAGCACCGAACGGCGCTCCCAGGGTGCCCAGAAACATGGAACCCACACCGGCCGTAAACGTGCGCAGGAAGTGCCGGCGCGTTTGCGCCTGGAGCATCGCATAGCGCTCTTCGCCGTACGAACCGCTGGCTGGCGCTTCTCCCAGTTCGTTGCTTTCGGGATCTGCCATTTGCATTACCTTTCCAACGCAGCATCCAGATTAAAGACCACGCTGCCCACCGCGGTCAGCGCGTCCAACTCCCCTTGATCCGCTTGCTTACCAAACGATGTTTGTGACACATGCAGGTTTGCTTTCACGACCGACGGCGATCGCTTCATGCCAGCCGCTTGCTGATAAAACCTCTGCAGCACCGCCAGTTCTCGTGCGGAGGGCTCGCGCGACAAAACCAACCGGACTTCGTACGCGATGCGCTTTTCAGGAGACGTAGGCTCGCCCATATCGTGCATGGCGCGCCGCGCCAGGGCACGAGCCGCTTCCTGATACGCTGGATCATTCAGTGTCACCAGGGCTTGCAGGGGCGTGTTGGTCGCAATGCGGCGCGGCAGGCTTGTATCGCGATCAGAGGCGTCGAACATCAATGAGCTCGGATAGCCGGCCGTCCGCTTGACAAACGTATAAACAGCCCGGCGGTAGCGGTCAGGTCCAGTCGCATCTGTCCACTTTGATTCGTTGTAAACAGAATTCCAGATTCCTGCCGGTTGCGGTGGCATGACAGGGGGTCCGCCAATCGCAGGATTCAAAAGCCCGCTAGCCACAAGCGCCTGGTCGCGCACCATCTCCGCCGTCAGCCGCTGCTGCGGCCCATGCGCCAGCAATCGGTTGCGTGGATCTTTCGCCAGCAAGGCTGGTGTGGTGGCGGCGCTCTGCCGATAGGCTGCGCTGGTAACCAGTTCGCGCAACAATGCCTTCGTATCCCAGTGCAGATCGTTCTGATAATGCAGCGCCAGCCAATCGAGCAACTCGGGGTGGCTAGGGGCTTCGCCCACGCTGCCGAAATTCTCCAGCGTTTCCACCAACCCCGTGCCGAAAAGCTCTTCCCAATAGCGATTCACAGCTACCCGCGCTGTGAGCGGTTGCCCGGGCTCGAAGAACCAACGTGCCAGGGTGAGGCGGTTGCGCGGTGCGCACGCCGGAAGCTTGGGAAAAATTCCAGGCACGTCCGGCGCAAGGTCTGGACCGATTTTGGTGAGGAAATTACCGCGCTCAAATTCAAGCGTAGCTCTTTGCTCATCCGGACGCTCTTCCTGCAGGACGGGAAGTGAAACGCTGGGTATTTGCAACAACTGCCGGTCGAGTGTCTGCATCTGCGCGATGGTCTGCGCACGCACCGGATCCTGGCTCAACGACGCCCAACGCGGGTCGCCGCTGGCAGAAAGCTTGACACGTTGAATCAGCGCTGGTTTGGAATCGATCAACTTGAGCTGTTTGAGATCGACCTGCACGCGGCTGCCCGGCGCCAACGAGAGTGGCTCAGCCAGCACGCCCACTATCCAGCGGGTGCGAAACAACTTGGGAAGAGCAGCGAATGCGCTCGCATCCGGGAGCGCATTTCCCTTTGCGTCCTCCGCAGGCAACAAGGCGGCCTGCAAATTCTTCTCCGAATCCTGCACGAAATAGCGAAACGCAAGCTTGCTCTTCTTGCCGTCCGGAGAAATAACCCAACCCTGCACATGATCCACGATGAAGCCATTTTCCGGTGTATGCCGTGCGATCTCCGGATGAAACGGCGGAACCTCAACACGAATCGTGTTCAGCGAAGGTAGATCGACCTTCGCGGTGAGCTCATAGAACGACTGCGGCGGGGTATCTGCGTTGGCCAGAGCCTCGCCATCGTGCAGTGTGAACGTTTTGGCAGAGGCTCCCGTCGTTCTTGCGTGCTTCAGTTTTGCCTCAGTATCCGCAATGGTCTTGCGCAGAGCCTCCAGCTTCGGCTTCTTCTCTTCAGGCGCAAGCTTGCCGTTCCTTTCAAGATCAGCCAGCTGACCTGCCAGCTCCGGCAGCATTGGTGCAAGTGCCGCGACTTCGTTCGCAGCAGCAGCTTCGATCGGCAGCGTTTTCCACGGGGTCTGCGCCACCAGGTTCCGATCGCTCGCCTCCATCGGCTGTAGCAGCTGGGCAATCTGTTGCTGCAACTGCGCAGCCTCCCCATACCGGCTCTTCTCTTTCGGCACTCTCAGCGTCGGCGAGTCGTCCATGAGATCTGCATCCCGCTGAGTATTGAAGAAGGCCATGGAATGGTAGTAGTCGGTGTGACGAATGGGATCGTAGGGATGCGAGTGGCACTGCACGCAATTCATGGTGAGCCCATTCAGCACAGACCAGGTGGTGGCGACGCGGTCCATGACGGCGACCATGCGAAACTCCTCGTCATCGGTCCCGCCCTCATCATTGTTCGGTGTCTGCCGGTGGAACGAAGTCGCGATGCGATCTTCAAAGCTGGGGTCGGGCAGCAGATCGCCGGCCAACTGTTTGATAGCGAACTGGTCGTACGGCAGGTTCCGATTGTAGGCATCGATCACCCAGTCACGGTAAGGCCACACGCCGGGACGGTTATAGTCTGCCTCGTATCCTTTGCTATCGGCATACCTCGCCAGATCGAGCCACATCGAAGCCCAGCGTTCACCATAATGAGGCGAAGCCAGCAGGCGATCCACCTGCTTCTCGTAGGCATCCGCCGCGTTGTCCGACAGATAAGCAGCCAACTCCGCCGGGGTGGGCGGCAACCCGGTCAGGTCAAACGCGACGCGCCGCAAAAGAGCCGCCTTGTCCGCCTGGGGAGCAGGCGACAGACCTTCCTTTTCCAGGCGAGCCAGAACAAAACGGTCGAGGGGTTGGCGCACCCAATCGGCGCGCTCGACCCGGGGAAGTTGCTGCGACGCAGGCGGTACGAAGGCCCAATAGTCTTCCCACTTGGCGCCTTCCTTGATCCATCTGCGCAGCAAGTCAATTTGTTCCGGTGGTAAGCGGGGACCATGGTAGGGCATGCGGCCCTCGGGATCGCTGGTCGTCAACCGCGCCATAAATTCCGAGTCCTCAGGATGTCCCGGCACGATGGTAGGCCGTCCCGACTTTCCCGTACCCAGCGCCTCCTCCCGGAAAATGAAGGACACTCCGTTCTTCTGCCGCACCCCGCCGTGACACGCCACGCAATTCTGGTTCAGGATCGGCCGAACATCGCGGCTGAACTCGACGGCCGTTTGAGCATGCCCCTGGAAATGAGCACGGATTGGCCAAATCGCGACGCCAGCCACCGCAATGAGGGCGATGGGGACAACCATCGTTTTGTAGTTTCGGAAGGCGGACACTTGGGCCACAACGGTCTCAAGAAGTGTATATCTGTCACCGTAGGGCCGGAATGGTTTCCTGTAACCAGTTGAGAAGCAAGGCCCATCCAGCCCCGAGGGCGCCAACATCATCCAAGCCACGGGTTGACGGAAGCAGTGTACTGTTCGACCCGTAGCGCCCTATTCCGTTGCGGAGGAAATGAGCGCGGGGATAGACTTGTCGGGTTAGGTCGACGCACCGAAGAACCAAATATGCTGGTGAAATTACAGTCCGCGGTGTCGTTGCTTACGTGCAGCTGCCTGGTGAGCCTGGCGGCCTCGCCGTCGAGCATTGGGTTTGTCGTCACCCATGGTGAGGCCATGGTCGATGGCGCCACAGTACAAGGCAATGCAACGCTGTTTCAGGGCAGCCTGGTCCAGGCAGACAAACTCAATTCGGATCTCATGGTCTCGGATGGTTCCAATTTGCTACTGCAGCCAGGGGCCTCTGCAAACGTCTACGGCAGCTACGCGCTTTTGCGGAGTGGCACGGCCCTGGAGCGCGGTGGTCGCGGGTACGTAATTGTGGCGAATGGGTTGAGGATTTCGTCCTTGTCGCCCCAGGGCGCGGTCATGGTCGGACTGACAGATCATCTTGAGGTACGAGCCCAGGGCGGCGCTGCCGAAGTGCGCAGCGCCGCCGGCATGCTGCTCGCTCGCCTGGACTCTGGCAGGGCACTGCGTTTCGACGTGCAGGCGCCTACCCAGAGTGCGCCGCAGCAGAATCCGGCAACGCCCGCGTTACCAGCAAATCCTGCACCTCCACCCGCGGCCGCAATACCCGAGCCCGGCCAACAGCTCACCTTGCATGGCATCCTGCGGAAAGACCATGCAGGCAGTTATGGACACTACCTGCTAACCGATCTTGTGTCGCACCTTACCTACGAACTGCAGGGTCCGGGACTGGACGACCTGGTAGGCGGCTCAGTCGAAGTGACAGGAACGATTCTCGCCACAAGCCCGGTGCCGGCTGCTTCTCGCGTGCTTTCGATTTCCGACGTTCACCAGATGACGATAAGCGAGATGCCAGGAAACCCCGAAGCCGAGCCACCTCCACCAACGGAATCCGCTGCTACGGCTCCGCCCACCCCTTCAGGCGATGTAACCCCGAGCCCGGGCGCAGGCCCGGAAGTGGGTGCGCAGCCAGCTGTCACCGCCCCTCCCGAACCGGACAGCCCACCAGCGCCGCCGCCTTTCAAACCGCCTTCCGATACCGCCAAGATTTTGGTGATTGTTGCCCTGGCAGCAGGCGGTGGCATCGGCGTCGCCCTGGGCCTCGGTAGTGGTAAGAGTTCGACCGTAAGCCCCCAATAGAACTCTGGCCGTCGCTCAACGAGTGCGGGTGCCCCCATATCTCACAACGGATTCTTGTCGGGAGATGTCGGCATTTACTGCCACCGGCCGCTCCCTAGCCCCCAACTTGTCATCCCGAACGCAGTCGAGGGATGACATGTTGGGGCTAGCTCAAGGGCTAGCTCGCATTTTTCACCGTCTGTTCCGTAACCAATGACGGGTGCCCCACATCTCGCTCGTTTTTCGCGAGATGTGGGATTCCCTGAACCTGTGCGCTCTGAGTGTGGAGGGTGTATGTGACTATCGATCGAGACCTGTTGGCACCAGAGAGTGGCCCGTAGATAGCTGTGGAATCCCACATCTTGCGAGAAACGAGCGAGATGTGGGGCACCCGTCGTGGGTTACGGAACCAGACGGTGAGAAATGCGGGCTAGCTAACCCGGAAAAAATGTCGTCGCACACCGAACATTAACCTAATGCTCAAGGCCACAAGCCAAAACACAGCAACAGGCTCACCGCTGCCTTCAACCTGTCGGACCAATCAGTACTGGTGACAAATCCGGGCCTAGCTCCCAACAAGTCCGGGGCACCTAGAAATACGACGGCGGAGAGAAAGAAGGATGAGCAAGCCAACCGCGCTCAATGGACGATCAGACCCCATTATTCAAGGTCGATCTATGACGAGCCACCGCCACCAAGGCAAGCATCAGGATCGGCCACGCGCCGGTAGCCGGGCGTGAAAAGGGATAGTCAAACAGCGCGTGAACCAGCACCGCCAGGAAACCGATACCCCAGATAGACCGCAGCGCCGGGCGCAGGGCCCAGGCAGCAAGCGCCAGCATCGCGAGACCCACCGGCAATCCCCCTTCGGCCGTCCATTGCAACCAATCCGTGTGCGCCTGGTTCACCACAGCACCCGGATCAAACGTGGCGAAGGCCGGATACACCGATGGCCAACTACCCAGACCCCAACCCATAAAGGGATGTTCCCGGATCATGTGAACGGTCGATAAGGCGAACTGTCGCCGGCCGGCCATCAACGCTTCGGAATGAAAACGCTCTGTCGCGGTGGCAAATCCAACAATCAGCGCCAGTAGCGCCGTCACACCCGCAAGCATTGCCAGCAACGGGAGCATGCGGCGGCCTGCTTCCGGCCTCTTCCACTGGCAGAGAGCAACCACCAACGCGACCTCACCAGCGGCCATCAACAGTCCACCGCGCGACGCACTCACCACCAGCGACGCCAGCAGAATAGCCGAAGCACCCAGAAACACAAAAGGCCTGCGGACATCGATGAGAGCGCGATAAAGCGCGACCGGCAGAACAATCTCAATGAACGCGGCGTAGTGCGTGTGATAGACAATCGGGCCCATCACATATTCATGATAGCCAGTGGGAAACAAACCGAAAGCGTCCCCCGGAGAGAGATACGCCTGCAAAACGGCCTCAAGGGCGAGCCCGCACCCAAACCAAACCATGACAGTGCGCAGGCGTTGCGCGATGCGCGGGTTGCCCAGCTGACAAACCGCCACGTAGTACAAAGCCAGCCAGGTCATCCACTGCACGGTGGCGCGTTCGGTCGCAAACCGATTCACGGTTCGCCCGCTGACCAGTTGAAGGCATCCCCATAACACGATGAACCCAAAAACAAACAGTGGGAAGCGGGTCTCGCGCTCGACCTGCCTGTTGCCGGTGAGCGTAACAGCCGCAAGCAGGAACACAGAGGTCTCGAACACGCCGACCGGCCAATAGGCGGGGAGCCACAAGGTAAGCGTTGCCAGGCATAGACTGATCCAGAGCCATCGCAGCAAAGGCGCGTCCACCAGGCGTTGCTCCGGGCTATTCGTCACAGTCGTTGTTTGCTGGCTCACGGCACTGCGGCCATACGCGCAGCCGGCAGTTCAGGAGAAAAGCTGCGGCCCTCAATAAACTGCTTCCACCAGAGAGCAAAATTCAGCAGCAACCACGCATGCCGGCCCCGCCCCGTGCCAACCAGGTGCATGACTACCTGCCGATCGAGAAAGTCAGTCTTATCGCAGAACTCCGAAAGTTCACGGCGGGCAAACTCGCCAGATCGCTGCAAGAACCAATCCTGGATCGGCACGCCAAACCCCTGCTTGCGTCGATTCACGATTTCGTCTGGAATCAACCCCCGCACTGCCTGCTTCAAAATATGCTTCGTTCGCCCACCCCGCGTGATCACCTGCTCGGGAATGCTCATCGCCAGCTCGACAAATTTGTGGTCGAGAAACGGAACCCGGGTTTCCACGCTCGCGCCCATGCCCATCTTATCCAGCCGCATGAGCAACAGCTCGGGCAGGCGCAGTTGCAGATCCATGTACGTCATCCATTTGACCGGTGTTTTCTCCCAGGATTCGTGCTGGAATCGCTCGTGGATCGGTGCGATGACCTCCCACGAACTGGTGCGCGCGAAACGCCGGCGCAAGCGCGGCGACAACACGGCAAGTTTGCCTGGATGCGAGAATGCCTCCGCCCCGCTCCAGAACAGGGGTTGGCCCTGCACCGCGCGGCGCAAAAACTCGTAAGACTGGCTGGAAGACTTGCCGACCGTGGCTAACGCAGAAAGCCCAAGCTGCTTGCATGGTCGGGGAACCGGATATCGATTCCAGCGGATCAGCTGCAGGATCTGCTTCCAGTGGCGATAGCCCCAGAAGAGCTCATCTGCGCCTTCGCCGGCCTGTGCAACTACCACACCGTGATCGCGCGCCAGCTTTGCCAGAAAGTAGACCGGCATGCACACCGGATCAGCGATTGGTTCATCCTGTAGCTGGATCATGCGAGGTAAAAACTCGAGAAAATCCTGTTCCGTAAGCACCCGCTCCGAATGATCTGAGCCTAGGTGCTCTGCAAATTCCCTGGCCACGTTCAGCTCACTCTCGCAGCCCGGGTATTCGCGGTCATATCCAACCGAAAAAGTCTTCACCGGCTCCGTGGAACATTGAGAAAAGAGAGCGGCGTTCGTGCTTGAATCGACACCTCCAGAAAGAAACACACCCACCGGCACATCACTCAACGTACGCAAAGCAACGCTGGTGCGCAGCTCCGCCAACAGGCGTTCAGCAATTTCTTCCTCGGCAACACCATTCAGCGGCGTGGTGTGTTCCAGTACGTCCCAGTAACGCTGCTCGTGAATCGATCCATCCGTGTCCACGGTGATCAGCGACCCCCCTGGGAGCTTGCGAATCCCGGCAAACATGGTCTGCGGCGCGGGAGCTGTGAGAAAAGAAAGATAGTGGAACAACGATTCTTCGTCCACACTGCGCGCCTGCTCCGGGTCTTGCAGCAATGCCTTGATCTCAGAAGCGAAGGTAATGCGGCCGTGGTGGACACTGTAGTACAGCGGCTTGATACCGATACGGTCGCGGATGAGCCACAACCGCCGCTCGGTCGACTGCCACAGCGCCATCGCGAACATGCCGCGAAATCTGCGCAGGCACTCGATCCCCCACTCCTCAAACGCATGAAGGATCACTTCCGTATCCGAGTGATCTGTTTTCCAACGCCTGTGCCCGCGGGCTTCGAGTTCCGCTCGAAGCTCTGCGTGGTTGTAGATTTCACCGTTGAAGACCAGCTGCAGCGAGCCGTCCGCGTTGCTCATCGGCTGCGCGGCGCTGCTGGAAAGATCGACAATCGAAAGCCGCCGGTGCGCGAGACCGACCCGCTGGTCGGCAGAAATCCAAAGGCCGGCGCCATCGGGTCCGCGGTGTGCCATTGCGTCGCGCATGCGCACCAGATATTCCGCCGTTACCGCGAAGTTGCTGTTTTTAAAGGCCAGAACACCGGAAATGCCGCACATCAATCCCCACCAGGTGTGGCTATTAGAACAGATCCCACTCACCCAGCCTTTTGCCGGGAGCGCTCATCCGAGCCTGCTGGCTGGCACCGCATTGCCTGTGGTCAGAAGATAGAAGGGGATCGTAGACTCGTCTTACCCTCCGGATATGTAAAGCCGGTGGCCACTGAAGGAGATGGATTGCCCAGCTCTCGCCTGAGAATCATGAACATCGTCGGCGCACGGCCGAACATGATGAAGATCGCTCCGCTCATTGCGGAAATGCGCCTTGACCAGGAGATCGAGCCGCTGTTGGTGCATACCGGGCAGCACTATGACTACTCTATGTCGCAGGTCTTTTTCGATGACCTGCGAATGTCGGCCCCGGACTACAACCTCGGGGTCGGCTCAGGCAATCCCCATGAGCAAACCGCAGAAATCATGCGCAGGTTCGGCGAGCTGGTGCAGGTGGATAAGCCCGACATGGTGGTAGTGGCAGGGGACGTCAACTCCACGCTTGCCTGCGCACTGGTCGCGGTCAAGGAGAACATCGTCCTCGCCCACGTGGAAGCGGGCCTGCGCAGCTTTGATCGCAGCATGCCGGAGGAGATCAATCGCCTGGTGACCGACTCGGTATCTGACTTGCTCTTCACGACAGAAGAAAGCGGCAACGAAAACCTGGCCCACGAAGGCATCCCCGCCAGCAAGGTGTTTTTTGTCGGCAACCTTATGATTGATGCGCTGGTGAGCGCGCTGGCACGATCCCACGCCTCCACTTTGCGGGCGCAGATGGGAGTGACGGCGCAGCCGTATATTTTGCTCACACTGCATCGGCCATCCAATGTGGACGATGAAGACCGGCTCCGAGACACGCTCGAGGCGGTTCGCCAGATCGCCCAGCAAATCCCGGTGATTTTCCCCGCTCACCCAAGAACGGCCCGCAACATAGAAGCCAGCCGCATGCGCGGAATCAGCATGTGGCAGGGCGGCCTGCTTCCCTCGCAGGGTCTTTGGATGATGGCCCCCGCCTCGTACCTGGAGTTTCTCGACCTGATGCAACACGCGGCCATAGTGATTACCGACTCCGGCGGCGTGCAGGAAGAGACGACTTTTCTGGGCGTGCCCTGCTTGACCTATCGCGAACACACCGAGCGACCGGTCACGGTCACCCTGGGCACCAACCGGGTCGTCGGTTGCGAACCGCGGGAACTCGTGCGGAGCGCGCTCGGCTTACTCGCAAGTCTCGGCGAAGCCAGGCAGGCAGTGGTCAGGCAAGCAGTGGAGCGGCCACCACTCTGGGATGGGCAAACGGCCCCGCGCATCGTAAACGTGTTGAAACAAACCTGGCGCCAAAGGCCAGTCAGGCTGGCGGAGCACGTTCCTGTCTCCTGAAGCCGTCACAAACCAAGTAGCGAACCTGCGGCAGGCCATAGAGCGATTGCGCACATGGATCGAAGCCCGAGAAATGGCCGGTTACGAACCCTTTGATCTCCTGAACTCTCCGTACCTGCGTGGCGGCTGGGCACGGCAGGCGTTACCGGCCATTCTCCTGATACAGGCCGGAAAACGCTTCGGCGGGCTGCGCCTTCGCAAACTGCTTGGCGTGCCCACCAGCCGCAACCCAAAAGCCGTGGGCCTCTGCCTCTCGGCCTACTGCGACCTGGCGCGGGCCGGCTATGACGTCGCAGTTGAAGCGCGAGCAGCGAGAGACGCGCTGGTTCAGCTCCGCTCCCCGCATGAGCCGGAATACTGCTGGGGTTACGACTGGGACTACCGTTCCCTGCGTGGGTCGCGCCTGGCGGCCTTCTCCCCCAACGCGATTGCATCGTACTTCTGCGGAAGCGCATTGCTCGACATGGCCGATGCATTCGACGATCCCGAAGCACGGGCCATGGGTGAATCGGTCGCCTGCTTCTTTGCTTCGCGCCTGAACCGTTCCGGCGAGCCCAAACGCTCCGGCGAGTACAAAGATGAACTGTGCTTTAGCTACACGCCGCACGACCAGACGTTGATCTACAACAGCAGCGCTCTTACCGGTGCGTACCTGGCGCGCGTGGGCGTGCTGTGTGGTCGTGCCGAATATCTGTCTCTGGCCAAAAAAGCCATGACCTTTCTCACCCGAAGGCAATTACCGGCTGGCGGATGGCACTATGGCGAGCTACGGCGTCAACGTTGGATCGACAGCTTCCACACCTCATACAACATCTGCGCCCTGTTCGATTATCAAAGGATCACGGGGGATCTCGCCTTCGAACAAGCCCTGCTGCGGGGGCACGGCTACTACAAGGCAACGTTTTTTACTCAGGAGGGCGCGCCCCGTTACTTCCACAACCAAACGTTCCCCATCGATATTCATTCCTGTTCTCAGGCCCTGCTGCACTTTACGGCCTTCTCTGCCGACGACCCGGGATGTCTGGAACTAGCCTGGAGAACCTTCCACTGGACGATGAAGAACATGGCAGCTCCCGACGGGTCCTTCTACTATCAGCGTCATCGCTGGTGGACAAACCGCACGCCCTACATGCGTTGGGGGCAAGCCTGGATGTTGCGGGCAACCTCCAGACTCATGCGCGCAGCATGCCGGTAAGCCAGTACACCCAGTCAACGCCGCCCCTTGTCCCACGGAGCCGAGGGTGGGGCTTTCGGCTATGATTCATCCGGGAAGCAAAATGCTGATCTGGATCGACCTTGATAACTCGCCCCACGCGCAGTTCTTCCCTCCCATCATTCGGCGGCTGGAAGAAGCGGGTTACAGCGTTCTGCTCACCGCAAGGCGCTTTGGCCAGGTGGAAGAGATCGCCCAGGCCCATGGTCTTGGCTACACAGTCATTGGGCAGCATCGCACACCCCACTTTTTCCTCACCCGGGCCAGCGCGACCGTCGCACGGGCGTTGCGGCTGGCGGCCTTCGCGCTCAGAAACCGGCCAGCCATAGCGGTGAATCATGGGTCACGCGCCCAGGTGATCGCCGCCTGGCTACTGGGTATCCCGGTCATGGCCATTTACGATTACGAATTCGTTTATTCGGAGCTATTCTCGCGCATGGCCACCAAGCTCCTGCTGCCGGAAACGATCCCGTCACTGACGCTCGAGAACCAGCACGTGAATATGGAGAAGGTGATCCGGTATCCGGGCTATAAGGAGAATGTCTATCTCAGCGGCTGGCACGATTCCCCCACTGTCATGGATGATCTGCAATTGGATCCAGACCGGCTTATCGTCACCGTGCGTCCCCCCGCGACCTGGGCACACTACCAGGATCCGTTCTCTGACGTACTTTTTCGTGCTCTGGTGGAGCGTCTGCGAGAAAACGAAGACGCGCAGGTGGTCGTGCTGCCCCGTACCCGCGCACAGGGCGAGCGGCTCAAGCACGAATACGGCATGCATTCCCCTCCCTTTCAGGTCTCTGAGCGATCGGTCGATGCCTTAAGCCTGATGGCACGTTCAGACGCGGTCCTTAGCGGAGGCGGCACCATGGCTCGAGAAGCCGCGATTATTGGAACACCCGCCTACAGCCTGTTCGCGGGCAAACCGGGCGCCGTCGATGCTGCACTCGAGCGAGCGGGCAGATTGACCATCCTACGGAAAATAGAAGAGGTGAGGAATCTTCGCTTCGAAAAATGCACGCGCGCTTTTCGCTTCAATAGCGCCGACTCGCAAACCCGGGAAGTGATCCTGCAGCACATAATTGCTCTTGGAAGCTGACCACGCGATAAAATCCGGTAGCTAAGCCGCCAGTACGGCGAGGGCAAGTTTTGCCTGGCCGCCGCCCGGCTCGAAAACGAGGAAGCTATAGTGAGGCGATTTACCTGGGTTCTGCTACTGGCAACGAGTCTCCCACTCGTGGCGCAAGACCAAAATGCCGGATGGCAACCGGATCTGACTCACCTGCAGACCTACACCGCGCATCGCGCGTCGAGTGCAGACCCCACGGGCGCCAATGCAGATGCACGCCGTGTCGAGCCCGGCGCGACCCTGACCGTGCTGGATACCGATGGTCCCGGGAAAATTTCTCACCTATGGTTCACCATCGCCAGCGATGAGCCCTATCACCTGAAGCGCATCGTTCTACGCATCTACTGGGACGGGGAAGCGACCCCAAGCGTCGAAACACCCATCGGTGACTTCTTCGGGTTAGGACTTGGCGACTACTATTCCTGGCAGTCCGAGATGCTGTCCGTGGGTAGCGAGATGAGCCTCAACAGCTTCTTCCCCATGCCCTACCAACGGCATGCCAGGGTCACGGTTACGAACGAAGGCAAACAACCGGTCGGGAGCCTTTACTACAACATCGACTACCAGACAGAATCTGCCCCGTTGCCGACCGGCACGCTTTATTTCCACGCGCAATATCATCAGGCACAGCCAAACCACGGATGGACCAACAACTGGACCAGCAATGGCGATCCCCTGGTAGACGACAAGGTAAATCTGACGGGCGAAGACAATTACGTCTGGATGCGTGCCAAGGGAACCGGTCAATTCGTTGGCGTGGTGATGTCGGTTCTACAAAACCAGGACGGCTGGTGGGGAGAAGGGGATGACATGTTTTTCGTCGACCAGGACGCGACCCCAACCATCACCGGAACGGGCTCGGAAGACTACTTCCTGGGAGCCTGGGATTTCGGCGGAAAGCCTTTTTCCTACCAACTCTACGGCGCGCCCGTGGTAGGCCCTGAACTGGCAGGCAGCCGTTCGAGTGTGTACCGCTTTCACCTGGACGCGCCCATTCCTTTCAAGCGGTCATTCAAAGCGACGATAGAACACGGCCACGCCAACCACCGCTCTGACAACTTCTACTCGTTAGCCTACTGGTACCAGACGGAACCGCACGCACCCTTCCCTGCCCTGCCGCCGGTCGATCAGAGGCTGCCTGTAGTCCAACAAGTGGGTGGCCCCGGCAATGCAAGCGCCGTGAGCAGCCCGGCCCGTCCAGCGGCAACGGTACCGGGGGCGCCCCGGTAGAGAAGAACCGGTATGTCGGCCCCTCAAAGAACTGGGTCGGGAGATGTGGGAATTCACTGCACCCGACCGGTAAGCCTTTCCGATCAGATACGGGTTTGGGGTCAAGAGGGTAAAAACCCGCCCACATCTCCCCGCTGAAAAACGCGGTGAGATATGGGGCACCCGGTCCCCTGGCGACGGATGAGCATCAGTGGTTGATCTCCATCCGAAATAGGACTGAAGTCTCAGCCCCTAAACGAGTCGGGGTGGACGATGAAGGTCGGCGGTGGACCTCCATCCGAAAGAAGAACCGGAATTTCGGCTCCTCAACGGACTGGGGTCCCCTGGTGATGGATGAGCGTCAGTGGTCGATTTCCATCCGAAATAGAACTGAGATCTTCGCCCCTCAACGAACCGGGGTGAAGAATGAGGGTCGGTAGTGGACCTCCACCCGAAAGAAGAATCGGAATTTCGGCTCCTCAACGGACTGGGGTGCCCCATATCTCACGACGTTTTCCAGTCGGGAGATGTGGGAATTCACTGCACCCGACCGG
>CAZZVD010000044.1:0-16476 GCA_964657465.1 uncultured Acetobacteraceae bacterium
CTGCCTCCACTACCCTAGAAGTTAAAGAGCATCTGAAAGTTGAAGTCGCGGACAGCGGAGCCGTGCGAGAAGAAGCCGCTGGCTAACTGAGTTGACTTGCCAAAGAACGGCGAGTTGGTGGTGCCGTCGGGCGGACCACCCAGCGTGCCATTCGGTACAGACAGGTTCACCACGTTGAAGAGATTGTGGGCAAAGGCACTCAGAGTGATGCTGTAGCGGCGATCGACCCGGTTGTTGTTCTGTCCTCCAGGGCCGCCTCCGTTCCCACCCAAACCCATGCCAGGCATGCCCCGGCCGCCCCGGCCCCCGCCGCCACCTGGACCACCGCCATCGCCAATACGCGCACCTTTGCCCTCTTCCACACGCGGGCCCACACCGAAGCTCTTGGCCACGCGCAGATTCATCGCAAATTGGACGGGCCCGTTGCCGTAGTTGATGGGGATGATTCTGCCTGTGGAGGGCGGAGTCGCGCTTACATCGAAGGTTCCGTATTTTGTCGCATCGACGGTTCCGGGATTCGATGCGCTGTTGGCAAACACCGGGCGATCATTGAAGAAGGAATCGCCGTTGTTGTCCCCGCTTAACTGCAGGTTGAAGGGTGCGCCGGACGAGGCGCTGATAAACGGGCTGATTCTGAACCCGTAGGGCGCTGTGTAGTTTGCGAATGCAAACACGCGATTGCGCACGTCAAAAAACTGGCGGCCGTAATCCTGCATCAGGTTGTACTGGTTCGACGGGTGGTATGACTCGCCGCCCGTATCGCTGTTTGCTTTGCTGTAGATGTAAAAGCCAGTGAAGGTGAGCTTCTGCCCGTAACGCACGTTCAAGTTTAGGAAGATCTGGTTCTCCTTGAACACGCCGAGCGAATCGTACTCGTAGATGTTGCAAGGGGTGCCGGGGGCGGCGCCGACGGGGTTGCCCGGACATAGGCCAACTGCCGGCCGGCTGCCATCGGGAAGTGGCGCATCGATGTTGCGGGAAAGCAGTTGATGAATGCCCCGCGAATAGAGATACGTCGCAGAGACACTTACGCTCTTGTTCACCTGCTGTTCAAGCCCCGCGCCGGCCTCAATGTTGGAGGGTGCGTTCAGTCCTGGCTGGGTGCGGTAGAAAGTGGGCAGGGCAGCCTGTTCCTGGTTGCTGCTGGCGGTCGGCGTGCCATTGGGGTTCGATTGGATGCTTTGAATCTGGCCGGTCTGGTCAAGGTTGTAGCGATTGACGTTCAGCAACAAATCCGAGGTGTAGCGCTGATAGAAGATGCCGTAGCCTGCGCGCAGCACCGTTTTGGCTGGCTTACCGTGGGGACCGATGCCATACGAGAGCGCCACACGCGGTGCGAAGTTGGCCTTGTTCCTGATGTGATTCTGGGTTTCAAAACGCAGCCCGTAACTAAAGGTGAAGTTGGGCCGCACCTTCCAATCGTCTTCCAGGTAGAGCCCGAGATCGAGCACGCTCGCGTGCTGTGTAGGAGCGCCCGTGGTGATGGAAAACTGGCTGGGCTTGTTGGCGTTGTAGTTTGCCAGGTTGGAGTAGGTCGTGGTTCCCTGGAAGTTCGAGGTGGAGTAATTCGTATCCGTGATGTAGCGCAGGCGCCCGCCAAAGCGAGCGTAGTGCTTCGCCATCGCCACCGAGGCGTAGTCCTGAAACTCATAGCGCCGTTCGGTGTCGTGCAGTGTGCCTTGCGGGCTGCCGCCGCCGTCAAAGTTCTGCAAAACCAGAATTGTTGGCGCACCCGACTGCGGATTCTGATCTGACTGATCGTTGACGAACTGAAAGCGCGTTGCATTCACAACCTTCGCTCCGTAGACCTGGGTATCTGACAACTGGATCCGGTTTTCGACCTCGTTGCTGTTGTAGCCCTCGCTGGGCAGGACAAAGGCGCCCACACCGGCGTTCTGACGACTGTCCTGGTAGTAGCTGTAACGGGCGGTCAAGGTTTGGCTCGGGGTGAGTTGGAAATCGATGCGAGGGCTGATGTCCATGCGCGTTCGCGGATACGGGACCGCCAGGCTGCACGGCGCGCCCGTCGTGGTCACGGCGTTGCTGACAGGACCGCAGGTGGCTGGGTCCGCCGTGTAGGGTACGAACGCATTGACGATACTGTTGTCCTGAATATTGCGGCGATCGAAGCTCAGGAAGAACGATGCCCGCTTGCCTAAAGCGCCGCTAACATTTCCGTCGTATTGCAGCGTGTGGTACGGGGGCTGGTTCTGGGCGAACGGGTTGGCTGTGTTAAACGCGGAAGCACTGGCATTGAGAAACAACTGTCCGTGCAGCTTGTCAGTCCCTGGCTTGGTCAGCACTTCGACGCGGCCGTACCCCGGCGTGTCGTACTGAGAAGAAAAGGGATTCTGGTTGATGATGATGGCGCGGATCGCCGATTTTGGCGGCAGCTGGCCGCCGGTGAAGCCGTCGATATAAATCTGGCCGCCACTCGGTCCGGCCGATGGACCGGCGAGAGCCGTGAGTTCGTTCGAAAGTTCGTCTGGATCATCGGAGAGCGCATCAAGATCCTTGCCCGTCATCACGACTGCGCTCACATTCGCGTCCGGGTCCACGCTGACGCCGGGCGTATCGCCCGAGACCTGCACCTGCTGCTCCTCAGCCTGGATGGAAAGCGAGATGTTCAGGTGCTGCGCCTGTCCGGCAGCAATCTCGATCGCTGGTGAGGTAAAGGGGGAGAAACCCGGGGCCTGAACCGTAATCGTGTATTGGCCAGCCAACAGCCCGGGGATGTCGTATTGGCCAGTAGGGTCGGAGACACCCTTCTGGCTCACCCCTGCGGAAGAGGTAACCGTGATGGATGCCTGGGGAATGACAGCCCCACTGGGATCGACCACCAGGCCGCGAAGGGAACCTAACGATTTATTCGCGGTTGTTTGCGCCGCGGCGGGTAATGACGAATGCGGGCCGGCAATAACGAGACCCATCAGGCAGAGAGCGAGCAGTCGATTCAAAAGGTTTCCTCAATTGGTCAATTCACAGGACTATTGCAGTGATGAAAAACTACTGAGACGCTTCGCCGCCGCCCGCACCACCGCCCAGGTTCCAGGCGGAGGAGACCATCGCCTGGCTGGCGCTGGTGGAGGCTTGCAGCATGGGTTCGACACCAGCAACGACAGTGATCGCCGTCGCCGTGCCGGGGGTTTGCCCTTCCGTGGCGACGACGATGACCATGTTGCCTTTTGCCAGGTCCTTCAGAGAGACGCTGGGCGTCCGGGCGAGCAGTTGTTGAAAGTCAGCGCCACCGCCGCGTGCGCCCGGGCCGGCTTGCGCCGGAGACTCTCCCGGCCGGTCCCCACCAGCAGGACCGGCGGGCGCACCGGCGGGTGCTCCCTCCGGCCGCTTGCCGCCGGGAGCCATACGAGCAGCCAGGCGTTGTGCGACTGCAGGGTCAAGCTTCTTCACTTCACTATCAGGGGTGACGGTAAGCACGACCGGTTTTTTGGTGGTCGAATCAGTGATGGTGAGGGTGGAACCAGAGGCGTCGACCGATTCGATCGCGCCGGAAACATTACGGAAGCTGCCGCTCACGATTTCTTCTGCTTCCAGCGTGGATCCATCTGCACCCTTGGCGCCCCGCGCGCGAAGTTGGTCCCCAGGCTTGACCTGGTCCAGCGTGCTTTTCACAGCCTGGTCAAACTTTACCGATCCAGGCGCATACCTCCGCAGGATGGTGTTGGTCCCGGCATGAATAACTTCTGTGCGCGCGCCCCCCGCGCCGATGGAAATGGTGATGGTACGGGCGGCTGGGTCAATAGACTTCACCAATCCTCCCGTGCCGTTCTTCTGCCAGTCTTCGCGTTCTTTTGCCTGCTTCTGTGCGATATCGGCGCTCTTGATCGCAACCAGGAGGTTGGCTGCCAGCGTTTTGCCATCGGCACCGGCCGCGCCTCGGGCCATTACACGATCGCCCGACTGCAAATCAACCAGGCTGAAGGGGCTGGCGCTCCCCAACGTCTTTTGTCCGGGTTCAATACGCAGCAGGCGGGCACTATCGTCGACCGTCACCTGCATGGTGGCGCCGGCATCGTTCTTGACGGTGATCACGCTACCGCTCATGGTCTGTACGGTGCCTAAGAAGGTCGCCGGCTTGGCAGAGGCCACTGAGTCGTTATTTTGCGCTTGTGCCGCCTGGTGCGGAAAAAAGGCCGGTGCGGCGAGCAAGGCTGCACCTAAAATGAGGCCTTTCAGGGGTAATAACAGGGGCTGCGTCTGGGCTTCTGACATCGTACGCCTCACGGTTGCTCGTCTTTCTGAATCGCTTACTGCTGACCGCTGACTGCCCCGGTTAGTACCCGGGCTGGCCACTTCAGGTTGGTGTTGGGTTGGCTGGTTTTCACGCGAATCGGCTGGAGCCCCGGCTTGCGGGTTGAGGTAAAGGTCAACTCGTACTGATTCTGCAACCTGTGTTGAATATCGGAAAGAAAAGGAACGAAGGATACAGGGCTTCCGAAACCTTCCAGGTAGACCTGGCCACCGGTAGCATCCGAAAGCTGCGTCAGGTAGTTCTGCCCGCCGTCGGTCACGAGCCGGTTCTGGTCGGCCCGGCCGACTCCGCGATAGTAGATGGAGTAGACCAGCACGCCGGCTTTCTGTGCGTCACTGATGGCTGCCTGTACATAGGGGTTTTCCGGATCGAAGCGGCCACCTGAGTAGCGATCGACTCCGTCGGTCACCATGATGACCTCGCGGCGGACGTTTTTCTCGCCGCCGGGCCAGTGCTTCACCAGGTCGGAGAGGCAGAAGTACGGGCTGCCATTGATCCCGGCACTGCCGACGGGCAGGCGGAGCGATTTGGCGGCAGCGGCATGGTCAGCGGTAAAGCCCTGGCCGAGATTCGCGGTTCCATTCCGCATGTAGCCGACAGCTACTTCAGCGGATGGCGGCAGGGCGATCAGAAAGTTCTTGAGGTCGTTCGATTGAAGAGCCAGGCTGCTGCGGGAAGAGTCGTCAAGCAACAGCACCAGCTGCAGACCGGCGCGCGCTCCGCGCAGGGGTGTCCAGCCCGTCACCTGCTGCAGTTTGCGATCCTCATACAGCGTGATGCTTTCCCGCGGGATAGTGACGACATTTTCGGCCGGTTTGGTCGAAGCGGTCACTACCGCGCGCGCATTCGCTGTTTCTTGCGCATCTATGGGCAAAGTGGCGGCCAGAGTGGGCAGTAAAAGCATCGAAATGCTCAGGAGCGCCATGGCTAGATTCGTTTTGTGGTGAGGTGTTTTCATGGTCCTGTGCCGCTTTGGTCTTCCCGATCGGTTGGGCTTGCACCGTGATGATTTTGCAAGAACACTTAGCCAGCCTTTATATGACGGCGGTCAGTCCTGAAAGGTTCGACACGGGCGAAGAAAACTTCGCGGTTTGGCTACACCCGCTCAGGATTTCGTGAAGCGCGAAACGCGTCTTTCGTTGTTTGCCGGATGGTAATTCGCGGTTTGAAGCGAAGGCTTTTTCGCGAGGCCTCCGCCCATCGTTTTGAGACCAAGTACACGAAATCGCGAATATGAGCATCCTCCAGGGCGGCGTCTGAGGCTCCGCGATGGGGTTCGGTGGACATGGATCGAGGCCGGGGCCGAGTCTCCACGAGGGCTAATGAGTCTGGTGAGTCTGGCCTGCAGGGGCCGGGGTAGCTTTGGTTACTTGGGTGGGACCCCTGGGTCAAGTATCTTAAAGCAGAGAGAGTTGTAGCCGATCGAGGCTGCGAGTTCTCCCCTGCTTTTTCCCGATCGTGCAGAGCTTTGGCGGCAGCCAACGCCACGCCTTAGTTTTGAAACGACACGGCTACAGGAGCAGTTTGCAATGACCGAGCTTACCGTGATGAGACCAACGAGCGCCGTACAGACGGAACGCCCCTTGTGCGTAGATCTGGATGGAACGCTGGTCAAGTCAGACACCTTCCTTGACTCACTGATGGTGCTTGCGCGCCGGCACCCGACGGCCTTCCTGAGCACGCCGCTCTGGGCACTGCAAGGCAAGGCTCATATCAAAGCCCGTGTCGCGTCTCTGGTGACGCTCGATGCGGAGCACTTGCCCTACAACCGTCCCTTGCTGAATTTCCTGCGAGACGAACATGCCGCGGGACGCAAACTGTACCTGGCTACCGGGGCGGATCGCGCGCTGGCGGTGAAGGTGGCGGACCACCTGGGCATTTTTGACGAGGTGATGGCCAGCGACGGCACCGTAAACCTGACCGGGAAACACAAGCTGGCGGAATTGAAACAACGATTTTCCGCCGAAGGCTTCGATTACATCGGCAACGCGATGCCGGATCTTCCTCTACTGCAAGGCGCAACCGAGCCGATGCTGGCGAACCCTGACCTGCGCTTGCAGGGGGCGTTGAAGAGCCACAAAGTGACGGCCAGCCGCACCTTTCTGGATCGCTCGCCCATGATCAAGACCCTGGCGAAAGCGCTCCGGGTACACCAATGGGCGAAAAACCTGCTGGTGTTTTTGCCGCTATTGCTCGCACATTCGTTTCGACTGGCGCCGGCGCTGATTGCGTTGGCTGCGTTCTTCTGCTTCAGTACGATCGCCTCCGCGACTTATATCTTCAACGATTTGCTCGATCTGGAGGCAGACCGGATCCATCTGAACAAGCGCAAACGGGCGTTTGCCGCGGGCGACCTCTCGGTCAAGGCCGGGCTCGCGATTTCCTGTGTGCTGGCGGCGCTGTCATTGACTATGGCTGCGTACCTGCCCAGCAGGTTTATGGTTTACCTGTTGTTTTACCTGGTCACCACGCTGGCGTACTCGCTCAAGCTAAAGCGAATTGTCCTGGTAGATGTGATTGTGCTGTCGGGCCTTTACACGATACGCATGGTGGCTGGCAGCGCAGCGACCTACACGCCGATCTCACCCTGGCTGGCGGCGTTTTCGATCTTCTTTTTTCTCAGCCTTGCCATGGTCAAGCGGTTCAGCGAGTTGCGCAATCTGCAGGAACGCGGTGCGCATCCAACCAACGCTCGCGGGTACCTGGTCAGCGATATCGAGCAGGTGCGCAGCTTTGGCACCAGCAGCGCCTATGCCTCGATAGTGATTTTTGCGCTCTACATCAATGGGCACGATGTAGCCGCGCTTTACCACCACCCCGGGCGGATGTGGTTGATCACCCCATTCATGATCCTGTGGGTGAGCCGAGTCTGGCTGTTGGCCTCACGCGGCGAACTGCATGAAGATCCTGTCGTTTTTGCATTGACCGACCGCATGAGCATGTTGCTCGGGTTGACGGTCGCCTTGATTGCATGGTCGGCGCTCTAGCCGGCGCTCGAACTTTCACCTTCGGCCGAAGCCGATTGATCACCAACGCTCAACGCAGTATGCGAGAAGAAAGCTGACTTATGTCCTCTAGTACGGATCGGCCGCCCTTTGAATCGTGGGGACGGTATCCCAGTCTCCCCGCGGAAGTGCATCCTCTTTTTTGGAAAGAAGACTTTCCCCCTGCTGTGCCGCCTCCCGCGAAGATGCTTGCGGTTGGCATGGGCCGCAGTTATGGCGACGTGTGCCTGTTACAGAACGGAACACTGCTCCAGACGCCGCACCTGGATCGCCTGATTTCATTCGATACGCAAACGGGCCTGCTGCGCTGCGAAGCCGGCGTCACCCTTGCCGATATTCTCGATTTCGCCGTGCCGCGGGGCTGGTTTCTCCCGGTTACGCCGGGCACGAAATACGTAACCGTGGGCGGCGCAATTGCCAATGACATTCACGGCAAGAACCACCACGTTGCCGGCACGTTCGGACGGCATACGCCGCGGTTTGAGCTGATCCGCTCCGATGGCATGCACGTGATGTGCAGTGCCAGCGAGAATGCGGAGTGGTATGCGGCCACGATCGGCGGTATGGGCCTGACCGGCCTGATCAGCTGGGCGGATGTGCAACTGCGGCCGATCGTTTCGCGGCGCATTCGTCATCAGTCCACCAAGTTCGTCGGCCTGGAAGAATTTGTGGCGCTCTCCCGCGCCAGCACGCGGGAGTACACGGTGGCATGGATTGACTGTGTCGCCCAGGGGCGCAACTTTGCCCGCGGGCTATTCCTGCAAGGCGATCACGACGAGAATCCCGGGCCATTGACCCCGCTGGATAAAGCCAAAGTCACGCTGCCCTTTGATATGCCGGCGTTTGCGCTCAATCGCTCCACGGTCGGCGCGTTCAACACCCTTTACTACAACAAGCAGCTGGGGAAAGAACAGTCTGGCTTCGTCGATTACGATCCCTTCTTCTACCCACTCGACCGCGTCCTGCAATGGAACCGGCTCTACGGCAAAGACGGACTGCTCCAGTTCCAATGCGTGTTGCCATGGGAGAGCGATCCGATGGGCATGGTGCAGGTGCTGAAAGCAATCACCGCGTCGGGGCTGGCCTCGTTTCTTGCAGTGATCAAGGTGTTCGGCGATGTGGCCTCGCCGGGCATGATGTCGTTTCCTATGCCTGGCATTACGCTGGCCCTGGATTTTCCTATCCGGCGTGAGGTGAGCTTTGACCTGCTGGATCGGCTAGCCGACATTACCGCGGAAGTGGGCGGGCGGATGTATCCCGCGAAAGACGCGTGCATGAGTGCAGCGCACTTCAAGCACTTTTACCCGCAGTGGGAGAGGTTCTCGGCCTACATCGATCCCGCGTTCAGCTCCAGTTTCTGGCAACGGGTAGCCGGCCTTGACTAAGCGCGAGCCGGGCTTTCCCTCAACTGTACTGGTGCTGGGCGCGACCTCAAGTATCGCGATCGCCACGGTGCGGCAGCTTGCGGCGCCGCACCGCCGCTTTATGCTGGTGGCCCGCAAGGGCGACCGCTTAACGGCGGTGGCGCAGGATCTGCGCGCACGCGGTGCGCTGTCGGTCGATACCTGGGTGATGGATTTGGATGACACCGCAGGGCACGGCGAGATGCTGGCAGCAGCGGCACAACGCCTGGGGACCATCGATCTGGCGCTGATTGCCCACGGCGTTCTGGGGGATCAACAAGCGGCCGAAGAGAACTTTGAAGTGGCGGCCGCCATTCTGCACACCAACTTCCTGTCTACTGTGTCTCTGCTGACGATCCTGGCAAACCGTCTTCAGGCCCAGCGTAGCGGGACGCTGGCTGTGATTTCCTCGGTGGCGGGGGACCGCGGACGGAAAAGTAATTACGTGTATGGGGCGTCCAAGGGCGCGTTGAACATCTTTCTCGATGGGCTGCGCAATCGCATCGATCGGGACGGGGTACACGTGTTGACCATCAAGCCGGGCTTTGTGGCTACACCAATGACCGCGCATGTTCCGCAGAATGCACTGTTTGCTTCGCCTGAGCAGGTTGGCCGCGGGATTTTGAATGCGGTTCTCAAACGAAAAGATGTGGTCTATGTGCCGTGGTTCTGGGCGTTGATTATGCTGCTGGTGCGCGCCGTGCCCGGTTCCCGGTTCAAGAAAATGAATATGTAGAGAGCAATCAAATCGACGGTGGCCCATCAAGCCGTTTTTGGTGTAAAGTGTCGGGCTTGAGTGGGGGACGAGCAGGCTAGCCCGGTTTTCTCACCACAACCCTCAGCTTCCGACCACAATGCCCTACTCCCTGGACGGGTGCCCCATGTTTCCCGGATTTCCTGTTGAGTCTGGTGGCGTTGGCAAGCTCCATGCGGTTTTACTCAATGGAAGCCGCACACGTGGGTGTGTCCGGTGTGCGGAACAGGAAATCCGGTCGCACCAGCGTACATGGGGCACCCGTCCAGGGGTGGGGGCATTGCGGTAGTCCGGACAGGTGTGGTGAGAAATCCGGGCTAGCGCTGGGCAAAACATGTCGTCGCACACCAAAGATTAACCTAACGCGCAAGGCCCCGAGCCAAGACACAGCTACAGGCTCACCGCTCCTTTCAACCTGTCGCACCAATCAGTACTGGTGAGAAATCCAGGTCAGTGCTCAAAGATCATCATCAGGTAAGCAAGAAAGAGCAGAAGATGCACGGCCCCCAACAGGACATTGGTGCGCGTACTGGTGAAGGTAAGTCCACAGACGGCAAGGGTCAGCACAAGCAGGACCGAATCGCCGGGGTCGAGACCCAGCACGATGGTTCGACCGGTCACCAGGCCAATGGTCAGCACTGCGGGGATCGTGAGCCCGATCGAAGCCAGGACCGAACCAAGAAGGATGTTGATGGAGCGTTGCAGATCGTTGGCCATTGCGGCACGGGTGGCGCTGAGGGATTCTGGCGAGAGAATCAAGGCTGCTACCAGAAATCCGCCCAGTGCCAACGGTGCATGCAGTACCTCGATGCCGTGGTCGATGGGCAGTGCTATCTTTTTTGCCAGCACGACCAGCGGCAGCAGGTATAACACCAGCAAAGAACTGTGATAAGTAAGCGAGTTGGTTGCATGGTTGACGCCGTGACTGGAAGCAGCGGCGACCTGGCCAGTGGCGGTGCGAGAGGCTGGCTGTAGGAAATACTCCCGGTGGCGCCAATTCTGAATGATCAGAAAGACGGCGTAGATCACGATCGACATCACCGCCAGGAAGATGGATTGGAATGCGGAGAGCGTGGGCCCGGGCGACGACTTGGTGTAGTTCGGTAGCACCAGTCCGAGTACGGTGAGGGAAACGATGAGCGACAGGAAAGCGTGGGCGCCCTGGAGGTTGTATTCCTGCTCGTGGTGACGCAAGCCGCCCAGCAGTAGAGACAGGCCGACCATGCCATTGAGCACGATCATGACGATGCCAAACATGGTGTCGCGGGCCAGGGCGGGCTTACCCTCGCCAGTGAGCATGACCGCGGAAATCATCATGACTTCAATGCCGATGACAGCCAGTGTAAGCACCAGCGTTCCCAGCGGTTCGCCGAGACGCACGGCAAGACTTTCTGCATGGTGCACGACCGCGAATGCCGAGCCCATGATGGTGCCGAGAAGCCAAAGCAGCATCACGGCAAACCATAGCGGATTCGATAAGTCGGCCAGCCAATGTTGGCCGAATTGCAGGAACAGCGCTGTGGTGGCGAAGGCGACCACTAACAGCCACTCCTGCTGCAATATGGAGAGGTAGCCGGGTCTAGTGGCAACTGCCTGGGGACTCATGCGAGTAGTGGTACCAGAAAACCAGCAGGGCGCCTAACCCAATCCGCGACTCTTCGAGCAAGCGGGCAAGCGGGCAGGTGAGCTGGTGTTGGGTAGTTAAGGGAGGGCAGGTTGATGAATTGGTTGTTCTGGGCTGTACTGTCTGCGCTGTTCGCTGCAGCCACAGCGTTGCTGGCCAAGGTGGGTGTGGCCAATGTGGATCCCAACCTGGCCACGGCCATTCGCACCACGGTGATCCTGGTGTTTGCCTGGAGCATCGCGCTCAGCTTCGGTGCGCACGGCGGGCTGATGCATGTGGGCCGCCGTAGTTGGTTGTTCCTGGTGGCGTCTGGCCTGGCCACTGGGCTGTCGTGGATCTGCTATTTTCGCGCGCTCTCGTTGGGCGAAGCCTCAAAGGTGGCGCCCATTGACAAGCTGAGCGTGGTATTTGTGGTCTTGCTGGCCTGGCCACTCCTGGGCGAACAGATCACCCTGGCGAAGGGCGCCGGCGTGGCGCTGATCGCGGCAGGCGCCATTGTGCTAGCGCTCGCCTAATGGGCGGCCACACAAGGAGATCATTCTGTGCGCAGGGCCCGCATGGGCTCTAACGCCGCAGCAGCCCGGGCCGGGAGCAAGGCGGCGATCAGCGCGGCTGCGCACAACACCAGCAGCGTGACTATTAACGTGAACGGATCCCAGGGTTTGACGCCGAACAACTGGCTGGCCATGGCGTGGCCGGCCAGGATCGCTACCGGGATGCCGATGAGCAAACCGATCCCCACCTGCAGAAATGCCCCTCGCAGCACCAGGAGCAGAACATGGAAACGTTCCGCGCCCAGCGCCATGCGGATGCCGATCTCGCTGGTTCGGCGTTCGACCGAATAGGCAGTCACACCGTAGAGTCCGACGGACGCCAACACCAATGCCAGTATCCCGAAGAACGAAGTCAGCTTCGCAATCATGGCTTGTTGGGTAAAGTTCTGCGTGACCTGAGCGGCAAAACTTCGGTAGTCGATGATCGCCAGATCGGGGTTGATCTGTGAGACAGCACGCCGAACCTGTGGCTCGAGTCCCGGTAGGTTGCCGGCAGTTTCGATCTCAATCGCATCGAGATAGCCGGAGCGCTCTTCGAACTTGTGGTAGCGCGGCTCAGCACCTTTCACGCTTTGCCCTTCCGCCAGAAAGTACATGGGCCGCATTTTCTGCGATGGTCCCCAGTAGTTGGTGTCTTCTGTCACACCGACGATTTCAAAATAGTTGGGGTGCTTCATGTCATTGCTGAAGTGTTTGCCAATGGCATGGCCATCTTTGAAATATTTCTTTTCAAAGAAGCGGTTCACGACGGCAACGTTGCGGGTTGCAGGAGTGTCCTGCTCATTGTTTGCGCGGCCTTCTACGAGTTTCGTTCCGATCGTCTCGAAGTAATGGGGGCTTGCCCGCACCCAGGACGCACCGTGATCGGGCGTGCCTGGAGCGGGCGGCGGCTCGCCATCGATGTAGACACCCTCTCCCCAGTTGTTAAATTCCATCGGGCTATAGAGGGAGAAGCTCACCTGCTTCACACCCGGAATCGCCGTGAGATTGTCGCGTAGTTGCCGGTAGAGGGATTCCAGTTGCTCCGGATGGTAGCCCGCCATTTGCGGATCTATATGCGCTATGTAGCGATTGGTAGTGACGAAGCCAAAATCCTGGTGCTGCAAATTACCCAGGCTTCGGGTCAATAGACCCGCGGCGCAAAGCAGTACGAGCGAAAGTGCGGCCTGCAGGACGACCAGGGACTTGCGCCCCCAGCCGCTATCGGCGGTAGCTCGGTTTGCACCGCGCAGCGCATGCACCGGGTTCGCCCTGGATGTGAGCCATGCGGGCGCCACTCCGAAGAGAACACCGGTCAGCACCGACATGGTGAGGGCGAAGGCGAGCACCGGGAGCGAGGGTCTCGCGGGAATGGGTACAGGATCGTGATGGAAGGCGAGAAAGAGGATCACGCGCGTTCCCACAAACGCCACGGCGATGCCTGCCAGGCCGCCCATCAGCCCGAGCACGATGCTTTCGGTGAGGGTCTGCCGGACGAGCGACGCGCGGGGAGCACCCAGGGCGGTGCGGACTGCGGTTTGTTGTTCGCGCGCGCTGGCCCGGACGAGCATCAGGTTGGCGAGGTTGGCACAAGCGATCAACAGGACAAAGCCGGACACACCCATCAGAAGATGAAGTCCGTCTTTGTAATCATCGCGCATCGTTTGTACGCCGTTGCCGCCATGCGAGAAGTGGAGGGTCTGTTTTGCGACCAGCGGTTTATCCCGTTCTTCCACTTTGCTGAGCGGGCTCAGGAGAAATTGGCGCAGCTGCACGACCATGTGCGCTTCGATCGCCTTGGGGTCGGCGCCGGGCCGGATGCGGCCGATCAGGTCTAACCAGTCAAGCGACGGGTCTTCCAGGATCGAGCCGGTGGGCGAGATCAAGGGCTCGTCGTT
This sequence comes from uncultured Acetobacteraceae bacterium, assembly GCA_964657465.1. Taxonomy (GTDB): domain Bacteria; phylum Acidobacteriota; class Terriglobia; order Terriglobales; family Acidobacteriaceae; genus PALSA-350. The sequence continues at coordinate 13,488 of CAZZVD010000044.1, forward strand.
CAGCGGGATGAAGAAGGCCGGCGGCATGCTTTGTACGCGATCCCCAAAGAATCCCGGCGGCGTGACACCTACCACGGTGACGGGTTGGCCGTTCATCACGAAGCCGGCACCGATCACCCCTGGATCTTTGCCAAACTTCTCCTCCCAGGTGCGGAAGCTCATCATGGCGACCGCTGGTGAGCCCTTGGTATCGTCCCGCGGTGTGAGGGCGCGGCCGATGTAAGGCAGTATGCCGAAAGTGGTGAAGTAGTTGCCGGAAACGAATTCGCTCTTGTAGGGTTCGGCAGCTTTGTTGCTGCCATTGCGCCGCACGCCGATCATGCTGCCGCCGGCCTGGAAGGCGGCCAGCTGCTCAAAGCCGTCAGCCTGGCTGCGAAACTGCTTGTACTGCTCGTAGGAGAAGATCGTCCAGTTATCCTGCAGGCCGCCGTTGACGCAGCAATTTTCTTCATTGCCGACGCGATAGAGATCTTCGGGATTGACGACAGGCAGCGACTTCAATAACACCGCGTACACCAGGGTGAAGATAGCCGTGGTGGCGCCGATGCCCAGCGCCAGGGTCACGATCGCGGTTGCGGTGAAACCTGGCGCTTTGCTGAATTGGCGTAATGCGTAGCGGATATCGGTCCAGAGTTGCAAGGGTGCCTCCCGAGTGCGCATTGCTGGATACGAAGGGTGAGGGCCGGAGGTTCAGATTATTTCAGCCAGGGGCGAGCCGGGCCTGTTCTTCGAAGCGCAAATGCGCGTTTGCCGAAATGCAATTACACGCTTAGTATGCTTGGGTCGAGTCGTGGGCCTGGATTCAGGGGGGCGCAGAAAACGTATACCGGAACCGCGGGTGGCGCTCGAATGTCTCCCACGCAAGCCGCACTTTGCTTGCCGGGGAAATCTACACTCGCAGCCACGGAGAGGGACCATGATGGGAAACGTGACCCGTAGAACATTTTTGCAAGGGACCGCTGCAGTTGCCGGCACTGCCTGGCGCGGCGGCGTACTCCGCTCGTACGCGGGTGCGGCGGCGAACGGCGCTATTCAGCCTAAGCTCAGCCAGTTTGATTACTCGCAGGTCAGCCTGCTGGATGGCCCGATGCTGGAGCAGTTCGAGCGCAACCACAAATTCTTTCTTGCGCTCGATGAAGATGGCCTGCTGAAGCCATTTCGCGAGCGTGCCGGTATGCCGGCGCCGGGTCCCATCATGGGTGGTTGGTATAACGACAGCCCTGACTACGATCCACCTAAAAACATGACTGGCTACATCGCGGGCCATAGCTTTGGCCAGTACCTGTCGGGGCTGGCCCGGGCCTACGCGATCACCGGCGATAAACCGACGCAGGAAAAAGTGCAGCGCCTGGTGAAAGGGTTTGGCGCCGCAGTCTCAGAGAAGTTTTATGTCGACTATCCGCTGCCGGCTTATACGTTCGACAAAAGCAATATGGGTTTGCTGGATGCACACGCGCTTGCCGGCGATTCGATGGCGTTGCCAGTGCTCGCTCATGCCGCGGATGCAGTGCTGCCCCATCTGCCCGCGGGCGCGCAGACGCGGGTGGAAGCATGCGCCGTGCCGCACAAGAACGAGTCGTACTGTTGGGATGAGACCTACACCCTCCCGGAAAACTTCTACATCGCCTACCTGCGCAGCGGAGATGCGCGGTACCGCAAACTGGCGCAGCGCTTTCTGCAGGACAAAGACTACTTCACTCCCCTTTCCGAGGGAGAAAACATACTGCCCGGCCTGCACGCATACAGCCACCTGAACGCACTCTGCTCTGCGCTACAGGCTTACCTGGTGGATGGCAGCACCATGCACCTTCGTGCAGCGCAGAAGGGCTTTGGTTTTATACGCGATACGCAGAGCTTTGCCACGGGCGGGTGGGGTCCTGATGAGAGCTTTCGTAAGCCGGGCAGTGGGGATTTGGGCGCAAGCCTCTCAAAAACTCATGCCAGCTTCGAGACGCCCTGCGGTGCGTACGGTCACTTCAAGGTGGCTCGTTACCTCATGCGCATCACCGGCGATAGTACTTATGGCGACAGCATGGAAGCGATTCTTTACAACACCATCCTGGGGGCCAAGCCGATTCAGCAGGACGGGACCAGCTTTTACTATGCGGACTACAACAACGTGGCTACGAAGTTTTATCACCGGGACAAGTGGCCGTGCTGCTCTGGCACCTTTCCGCAGATCACAGCGGACTACGGCATCAGCTCCTACCTCAGCGCTCCGGATGGTGTTTACGTCAACTTGTATGTCCCCTCGCGGCTACGCTGGACGCAGCACGGAACGCGCTGCACGCTTGTGCAACAGACACAGTATCCGTACCAGGCGGAGACCACAATTTCGTTGCAGATGGAAAAGCCGGTTGAGTTTGTGGTCTACCTGCGCGTGCCCGCGTGGGCCGGCCCCGGCACGCGCCTTGCGGTGAATGGCAAGGCCAGCTCTGTGGCTCTGCGTCCTGGTTCCTTTGTGGCCGTACGGCAAACCTGGAAGAACGGTGACCGGCTGGAGTTTACCCTGGACCGGCCGCTGCGGCTGGCGCCCGTCGACCCGCAACATCCGAATGACGTCGCTTTACTGCAAGGTCCGCTTGCGCTGTTTGCGGTGGATAAATTGCCGCCTCAGCTCACACGGAAAGATTTGCTGGCTACGAAACAGCAGGGGGAGAGTACCTGGCTGGTTCCTTCGTCCAGCGGTAGCATACATATGAAACCTTATTCCGCTATTCACGATGAGACGTACCGGCTTTACCTTCCGGTGAATACGTAGCAACGGGTGTTGCATAACGCGGAAGGGCGGCGGCCGCTCAGCAGATCAAACGAAGGACGGGTGCCCCACGTCTCGCTCTTCTTTCGCGAGATGTGGGATTCCATAACTGTCCACCGGCCACTCTCTACCGGCAATGATCTTGAATGATGGCCACATACACCCTCGACACTTGGGGCCGAGGTTCGTGGAATCCCACATCTCGCGGAAAACGAGCGAGATGTGGGGCAC
>CAZZVD010000044.1:16576-26846 GCA_964657465.1 uncultured Acetobacteraceae bacterium
GGCCGAGGTTCGTGGAATCCCACATCTCGCGGAAAACGAGCGAGATGTGGGGCACCCGTCATTGGTTACGGATCAGGCCGTGAGAAATGAAGGGCCAGGAGATTTGAGGCTGAGTTTTATCTCAGCCTCTTTGTCCTAGGCTTCGGGTGCTGCTCGGCGGCGGCGCCCGCTCAGCAGATAAATTGCAGCGCGCAGCTCGAACAAGGGATCGTTCGACGGCTCGATGCCATCGACGCGGGGGATGGGATCGAAGATGATGTGCTTCTGCTCATGGGCATCATCCAGCACGGGCGCGGTGAAGTGGAGTTTGCCCAGTTCCACGAATTCGCGATTCTCGCCCCATTGCACGGTCACGTCGTCGACGGGATCGCCCGGCGCAGCCAACTGCGCCACCACCTTGAACCTAATTGCTTCCCGGGCGATCCTCGCCTCCAGTTCTTCGAAAAGATAGTTCGGCCCCTTGCCGGGCACGTCGGCTGGATCGAGGTAGTGATTCCCCTCTTCCGGCAGAATGCGATAGCGCCCATAATGTTCCGCGCCATCCTTGCTGAGGAAGCGGACGGCGGTGAGGCCGTAGTACGACTCACTGGCGAAACTGGAGGCCGGCGGCTTTGGTGTTTGCACATACGCCAGCGCGGCAGGATGGCTACCGAGGTATTGCTCCAGCGGCGAACCGGGGAAGCGGGTCAGGTCGGTAGCGGCGATGGCCGATAAAAATTCCAGAAAATCCTGGCCGGTGCGCACGGGAAAAGCGTTTGTCGAATGCGCGACGATGTCCGTGTGCACGCGATCCCCAAGGTGAAAACGGACAGCGCAACCACGGGGATCTGCGTTGGTATCGTTGTCGGGGATGACCGGGATGCCGGTCGAATTAGAGAACCTCACAGACACCGGTGTCGTTGCCTGGTGGAAGTGCGGCGCCCTGCTGAGCGCAGCAGCCTGTGGCGCAGGGGTGAACGAGCCGGTCAGCATGGTGCCTTTCGCATGCGCAGGGCGAAAGCCGGGATGGGCTCCGAACACCTGGTCGAACTTTTTAAGCAGTTCATTACTGAGTGCAATGATTTGTTCGTCGGTCGACAGCGGCATTTTTGTTACTCCTTACCAGGCAGGTGGTCACGCGCTGCGCGGCCGACCTGACTCTCTCTTGCGATTTAACGATACGCGAGATTTGTTAACGTCTGGGCTTGTGCCCGACAGGTTGTGCATTGCGGCTGCGGGTGCTAAGCCGCAGGCAGAGCGGCCGTGGCCCTTCGCTTGAGCTTGAGTGCGGGGCGCTCCACGAAGTGCCAGCTTAACCAGCCGAGGGCGAAACAAATGAGAGTGGACACCGCAAAAGTGATCCAGGGCGATCCTGGGTGAAACCAGATCCAGAGGCTCTCGACCGGCCATCCGTAGAGATAGATGCCGTAGGAGATGTCTGGCAGCCTGCGCATGCTATCGAGCCCGGGCAGGTGCCTCTGCCCCAGGTAGAACATGAGATAACCGCCGAAAACGACGAGGGCCACCTCAGCATGTGAGGAGAAGAAAAGCCAGCAGAACAGCAGTGCTGCGGCCGCAACGATTGCGAGCGCCGGCCGGAACACAATGCGGGTGCTAAACAAATAGAAGCAGCAGCCCAACAGGTATACGGCGGTCAAACGGAAGGCGACCGCGGGCTGCCCGGCCAGCGCTTCCACGTGGCGCGGCCAGTGCATCTGCAGGAACAGGGCAGGATAGACCAGGGAAGAAAGCAACAAGCCTGTGGCAAGCAGGACCGCCCAGGGGCGGCGCACCAAACCGCAAAGCCCGAGAAGCGCCACCAGCAAGTAGCAGCGGAATTCGTAACCGATGGTGTACATGGCGCCGTTCACACTGGCGTATGGCCTTCCCGGGAAGACGGGCGGCGTCGCGGGCGAGCTGAGCAGAGCGATGCTATTGAGAAAATGCACGTCTAAGCGGCGGAAGAAATGATCCATGCCCGGAGCCAATAAGCCGACGGCGAGCGTACTGAGCGCCACTGCGACAAAATACCCGGGCAGAATTCTCAAGGCACGCTTGCGGAGAAAGTTAAGCAACTGCGGATCGCCATGCCAACTTTGGATAATGAGGTAACCGCTCAACAGGAAGAACCCGTCAACGCCCAGGGTTCCAAAGGTGATCGAGCCTGTCAGGCGGTGCAGCAGTTCACGGGTTGGATTGCCATCGGTAATCTCAGCGGCATGCGCGAGGAGCACCAGCGTGGCAAAAACGATGCGCAGCAGATCGAACTGGTGATTCCGGCCGGTGGATCGAATCGAGGCCGCGGCTGGCGGTTGCATCGGATTGAGCGGCTTCAAATAGGTTCGCCAGCCACATGCGGAAGGGCATCCAGCGACTGCTGCGGCGCGCGCGGCGTCAGGCGATGTCCCATCCGGATCAAGGGCCGCTCCAATGCGTAGTAGCTGAGCGAAGCAAGCAAAAAGGTAAGGCACAGGTTGAGCGGCCATGATTCAACACGGCCGAGTGGCCGCCAGAGATAAAACCGCTGGGTAAAAAACAGTTGCTGCCACAAATAGAGGCTGTAGGAGATGCGGCCGACCCAACGCAGAGGCGTCCACTCCAGGATGCGGGTGATCCCGCTGGAAGGCTGCAGTACGGTTGCGAGGACGACGCAGGGCATCAGGATAGCCACCGCCGTAGCTTCGAGCGCCGTGCCTTCTCGCCACCATACGAAGAAGACCAGGCCCAGCGTAAGGGGAATCTGCCAACGCTTCACCGTCGCATTCACGACTGGACCGTACACATCGGACGAGGACAAGACCGCCAGGAGCGCGGGAAACATCAGGGAGTCCAAACGGACGTCTGTGTGAAACCACACTGTGAACCAATCTCGATGAAGGAGAGCGATGTAGCGCTGGATCATGACGGCGAGGCTTACCGACGCAAGCGCAATAATGCGCAGCTTTCCGCGGGTAAAAAGCAACAGTGCCGGCAGCAGCAGGTAGAAATGCTCTTCCAGAGAAAGCGACCAGAAATGGGTGGTGAACCAGGGATACCAGGGATCGCCGGTCAGGTAGAGGAACGAGTAGTTGCGATAAAAGAAGAGCGAAGCAAACCATTCCGCCGCAGATACGTGTATCCAATGCAACCTGGAGAGCGCGGCGATACTGAGCAGGTAGGCCAGGGCGGCGGGCAGAATCCGAAAGGCGCGACGCATGTAAAACTGGCGAAGCGAAATGCCTCCTGTCGCTTTTTCTTCCTTTAGCAATTTTGTGGTGATCAGCAGGCCACTGATAGCGAAAAAAACGTCGACGCCGTGGTAGCCGTAGTGCCAGGCCCATCCGGTAGTGAAGATGCCAGCGGTATGCAGCAGGCTGTGGTACAGCATCACGCTCAGGATCGCGATGGCTCTCCATCCATCGAGGCCAGGCAGGTAGCCGGGTTTCTCGATGCGATGAGCGGGCGGTCGTGCGCCGGCCGGGGCTGTCATGATCTCCGCGTCCATGCTGGTGAAATCGACATAGCCTTTCCGCTGGCTCGAAACAGGCCATCTCCGCAAGGATCTCATCCCTGGCCGCTAAACCGGCGGGACGCGGCCGGGGGTACCTAGCTACGCAATTGCCGGCGTGCGCCTGGGCGTAAGGCACGCGAGCCTGTAGTAGGTGTGCGTCAGGAGCAGAACATCGAGAGGGACCCGAAAGCGGGGGTCGGCGTTTGTGAGCAGGAAGGGAACAATATAGGCAACTGCAAACGTGACAAAGAGCCAGTCCTGGCTTCCCCAGGGAATTCCCCTTCGGACGATCAGCACAGCCACCCACAGTGGAATGGCAAGCGCCAGAATGCATTTGACAATACCGCCCGGTGACGCCAAAGGATAGATTTTGGTGTCGGGCCGCAGTAGTGTTGCCAGCTTCAGCAGAACCAGCTTGCAAGCCGCAAGGGGATATTGCCGGACAAAGAGCAGTGCGTGGGAAACGTAGTAGGGGCGGAGCGCCGGGTCATAGACGTCGACCTGTGCCGGGAAACCGTTCGCCAGGAGGGACGGATAGATCGACGGTTCGGCGTTCAGGTTCACCAGCAAAGCTTTCTCGGTAAAAGAGTTGTCACCGGCGTAAAGATTGTAGGGCCCGTTCTGCGGAAGATAGAACGAGCCGTGCACTGCCGTATTCAGGATTATCAGGGTGAAGATCGCTGCCGCCGGCGCGAGGGCTGCCTGCCACCATCGTGCGCGCAGCCGGCTGGTGTTGGCGGGAGCGGCCCAGAAAGCGAAGGCGATAGGCAGCAGGAGCGCTGGAAAGTTGGGCCGTATGATCATGCTCAAACCCCAGAGAATGCCGATCAGGGTAGCGCGGCCAGGCGAAAGGCCTTTGCGCATGACCACCAGCAGGGCGGCACAGAGCACAAGAAGAAGAACGGTGGTGATGTTCGTATCCCAGATCTTCTTTATGTTGATGACGATCTCCGGGTGAAAGCCCAGGAGGGCCGCTCCAGCCGCTGCCGAAAGCGGCGAGAGATGCAGCAGCCGAAGGATGGCATAGGCCGCCAGCAGGATGGCCAGGTAAAGCAGGAGCTGCATACCGATCACGCCGGGGATTCCGCCGGAGAGAAGTGCCAACCCGAGAAATGCGGGGTAGCCACACGGAGTGAAGACGGTAACGATGTGCCCTGTGCTGGCAAATTGCTGCGCATCGAACCAGAATCCACCCATGGGGGTGGAGAAGGGTACGGCGGCCATCACGCCCGCGACCGTCAACGACAACACGGCCAGCAAGAGCGCGAGTATGTGCTTCCTTCTTCGGCCATGCGGCGCAAGCCAGGTTGCCCTTTGCTGTGCGCTCGAGGTTGCAGGCGATGACGAAACCATCAGGCTTACTATACGGTTTCTGCTTATCTGAACGGGTTATGCAACTGATTCCTTCGGCCTGGCTTGCATACTCCAGGTCACCAGGGCAGCCCACCGGGCCACCAAAAAAACGTCCCACCCTTTTCAGAGTGGGACGCAAAGACACAGCAAGGGAACTAAGGCGGAAAATTTAGCTAAACAAACCGTTCAGGCCGTTTGGGAAGAACACGCCCGTGTACTTGGCGCCCGCGGCGGGAGAGCTCGTGTTTCCCGTCACGATTTTCAGTACCTGGGTCGTGGTGCGGCTGTAGGTTTTGGAGTAGTTCGGTGAAGCCGTTTGCGCATTCACGATGGTGGCGGCAAGCGGGGAGGAACCGGACGGTTGCGTGGACGTAGTCTGGAAGCCCACACCGATGTCATCAGTAGTGGAGCTGCCGTCGAGGGCCATACGCGTTGCTGAAATTTTTTGCGTATAGCCCTGGAAGCCCGCCTTTCCATCTGGGTCTGCAATAAAGATGGAAGTGCGCACCAGGCCGGCGTGATACGCCTCAACTCCAAGGATGCCTGCCGCCGCCACGAGGTAAGCGGGCGTGGTCAGGAGAGGCGCTGCTCCGCTGTATGCGGTGACCCCTACGTCCTCGAAGATGTACGCGCCGATAAGGAACTCGGCGTCCCCCGCGAAGGGATCGAAGGTGCTGGCGATGCCGGCTGCACTCGCGAGCGTATTGAAGCTGTTGTACAGATCGAGGTTAGGCATAGCGACTGAGGCGCTGGTCAACGCACTGCGCAGAAAGGTCACGTGGTTCCGTTCTTCCGTAGCAGTCTCGGTGGCATAGGCCTGAATTGCCGGCAGGGTCCAGGGAACGAGGCAAGCGGTGGGGCCACCGGGTTTGACGACGGTGTTGCCACCACCCGTCACGGCGGTGCCTGCGCCGTTGCCGATACCCACCTGGTCGATGGTTTTGCCGGCAGTGGCCAGGGTGTAAAACTGCGCCTCGAGGTATTCCAAATTGAGAGCGAAATTCAGAATGTCAGCATCCGTGTAGGCAGGAGCAGTTTGTGCCTCTGCCAACTTGACGCCTGCGAAGGCAAGACCGGCCAGAGCAGCACCACCCAGGGCGAGCATCTTCCGGCGACTATCGACGATGATTTCATCTAGCTTTTGTGTTTCTAAAGTTGCCATGGTTTCCGTCCTTAGCTGGTGGTTACGCTGATGTTGCCGTTCATGCCGTTGGGGAAGAAGCCGCCGCCCTTGACCCCGGCACCCGGAGGCGCGGCGTAGACGATGTGCAGCACCTGGTCGGTTGTACGGGCGTAGCACAGTGAGTTGGTCGAGTCGCAAGCGACGATCGTGCTCGCCGGTACATAGGCGGTGGGATTGAAGGGAATCGCGTACGGCGGCAGTGGCGTCGGCGCAGTCTCTTTGCCGCCACCAAGGGTGGCGCGCAATGCGCTGATTTTCTGCGCGTAGCCGATGTAAGTAGGGTTAGGCGTGACCAGGTTAGCTGTTGTGGTCGCAGTCGCAATCGAGTCGGCAATCAGCAGCGTGCGGATTTCGCCCGCGTGATACGCCTCCACGTTGTGAATGGCCACGGCTGCTGCGAGCAACTGCTTACCAGTAGCGGTGTTGCTCAACTGCGCGGCTGCGCCTTCGTAAGCGGTAACGCCTACGTCTTCAAATACAAACGCGCCGACGAGAAATGCCTCGTAGCTGCTGAAGGGATTGAAGCTCGCCCCGATGCCGGCTGCCGAAGCAGCGGCGTTGAAGCTGTTCATCAGGTCGATCGTCGGCCGGGGTACGGCGAGCGGTCCGAGTGCCGAACGCAGGAAGCGGACGTGATCCAACTCGTTCTGCGCGATCTCGTATATGTAGGCCTGCTGGGCAGCATTCAAGCCGGGAACCAGGGTGGTTGCAGGGACTATCACCTGGGTCGGCGCGCTGCCGGTATCGGCACCAGCCAGCCCGGTGCCGGTGGCGGCACGGAGGTAGAACTCGGCCTCAAGATATTCGAGGTTGAGCGCAAAGTTGAGGTAGTCGTTATCCCCGAGGGTGACGACGGGGGTAGGTGTTGGTGTCGGTGTGGGCGTGGGAGCCGGGGTTGCATTACCACCACCGCAGCCAGCAACCACCGCAACCGCAGCAGCAGCCCCGGAACCGGCCATAAAACTTCGACGTGTCAGAGCTTTATCGATCAGCTCAATTAACTTTCTTTCCATAACAAACCTCTCCTGCTTGAAGAATCAAGCGATTCCAGTGAAGGTGCTCGGCGGTGATCTGCATCACTCGCTGCCAAGAGTAACGCACCAGGGTCACGGATTGGATTGGCGGTGGCCAAAGAATTAAGTAACCCGTACTGATTAAGTACAATAATGGTTGCGAAATGGGAAAGCCTGGGACGCATGCCTATTAGCCCGCTTCCCCCATTTAGAGAAGCGACTGTGCGGCCCGCGGCAGCCGGCTGGGCGCAGCGAAGAGGGCAACACTGGCGTACGCGGTATGTCACTACTGAGTATCCCAGTGTAAGAACGCCGTCTGGTCGCAAATGGATTTTTTTGAAGCAAAATCACACAAAGGTAATAACACTTTCAGGTGAGTTAAAAAGAGAGCTATCAAAGCTCCGGGTTTCCCTTGAAACAGGGTTCGCGGTCGCAGGTTCCGAAAAGAGCTCATTTTCGCGCGTGGAACCTTTTAACTAACTCGGCTTTCGTTATGATTTGCAGACTCGTTCGTGCATCCCCCCGCGAAATCCGTTCTAATGCAAGGAGGGAGACCCCACCAGTCTTATGGTTGCTGCCTTGACGATGCATCGCCGAGCTGCCGCGCGTTGGCTCGTTTGCTCCGCGTTTGCCGCCGCCGGGCTCGGCGCGTTGGGTTGCAAACACCTGCGGCAGCAGGGGAAACCTGAGTCGGTATACGTTGTCGCCAGGCAGACGTACCTGCGCGATCGAGTAGCTGCGGTTTCGAACCGCGTCGCCGTGGTCAGCAACGGTGAGTCGCTGGAAGTGGTGGAGCATGGACGCCGCTTCCTGCGCGCCAAAACCAGCAAAGGCGAGGTGGGCTGGATTGAAGGACACATGGTCATCGACCAGGCGACCTATGATCAATTTGCTGCGCTGAGCAAGCAGCACCTCGCGGATCCTGTGGTGGCCACGGGCGTGCTGCGCGATGACTTGTACCTGCATGTAAAGCCTGGCCGGGACACAGATCGCTTCTATCTTCTGCCGGAAAATCAAAAATTACAGCTGTTGATACGTGCTTCGATTCCCAAGCCGGCGCCACCGCAAGGCGTGCTCCCGGCTGCTCATAATGCCGCCAAGGCGAAGAAGACATCGGCTACGCTGCCCCAGGAACCCACCGTTCCCATGGAAGACTGGTGGCTGGTGCGTGACAGCCACGGCCAGGTTGGCTGGCTGCTCGCCCGGCGTATGGATGTGGATGTTCCCGACGAAATTGGCGGGTATTCTGAAGGGCAAAAGATGGTCGGCGCCTATGTACTTACCAGGGTTTTCGATAGTGAGTCTTCGCTCCCGGACAAAATGGTGCCGGAGTACGTATCGGTGACCAACGCGTTCAAAGACGGGCTCCCCTACGATTTCGACCAGGTGCGCGTGTTTACCTGGAACACGAAGAAACATCGCTACGAGACGGCCTACCGGCAACGCAACCTGCAGGGGTATTTACCGGTGATCATTGGGGAGAACAAGACGGCCAAGGGCGGTTCGCTGCCCCAGTTCACAATCACCGTGGCCGCGAGTGATGAAGTGAAGCTGGACCCGCTTACGGGAGCTGCGCGGCCCACGGAGACGGAGCAGGTCACGTACCAGCTTGAGTCGGGGATGGTTCACCGGGTTACGCCGGCCGGGGCGGCCTCAATGGCCAGTACACCGGTGGCAGCGCACACCCACCGGCGTCGGGGTAGAGGCAGGAAGTCAAGCGGCGGCTAGCAGGCTCCGACTCTTAGTTCCTTAGGTGTTAGGGTCGGGAGAGAGTTAATGGTTGGGTGCGGTGAATTCCCACATCTCCCGGCTGAAGAGCGCCGTGAGATATGGGGCACCCCAGCCGGTCACACCCCAAACTTAAAAGCCGGGCTAGCTAGGTCAGGAAGTCGGCGATGGCGGTGACCACTAGTTTTTGTTCCTGGAAGGTGAGCTGGGGGAAGATGGGGAGCGCGAGTACCTCTGCTGCTGCGCGCTCACTCTCCGGGAAGGCGCCGGTGGCGTAGCCCAGGCTCGCCAGGGCCGGCTGCTGGTGAAGGCCTTTCGGGTAGTAAATCTCTGATTCGATGCCCCGCTCCCGCAAGAAGGCCTTCAATTCGTCGCGCCGCTTCACCCGGATCACATATTGATGAAAGACATGCAGGGCCTTGGGATGTACCCGGGGGAGAACCACACCTTTTTGCGGGTAGGTGCTGGTTTCGGCCAGGCCCGCTTGCTGAAAGAGTAAGGCGTAGTTCTCGGCGAGCGCCCGGCGGATGGCATTCCAGGCATCGATGAAGTTCAGCTTAACCAGCAAAGTGGCTGCCTGGAGTGTGTCCATGCGGCTGTTCCAGCCAAGTTCCTCGTGCTCGTAGCGGCGGCGCATGCCATGGACGCGGAGCAGCCGGATGCGTTCGGCCATGCTCTCGCTCTGTGTAGTAACCATGCCGGCGTCGCCAGCCGCGCTCAGGTTCTTGGTGGGGTAAAAGCTAAAGGCAGCAGCATTCCCCAGGCTGCCTGCAGGGCGCCCGTCCCAGCAAGCGCCGAATGCCTGGGCTGCGTCTTCAATCAGCAGGAGGGAGTGCTCCTGCTGCAAGTGGGAAAAGCTATCCCAGTCGGCCGTCTGGCCATAGAGATGTACCGGCAGAATGGCCCGCACGGGATGGGAGGAGCCGGCTCGCAGGCAACTTTCCACAGAGTCGGGGTCGAGGTTGAATGTCTCAGGATCGATGTCTGCCAGGACGGGTGTGGCCCCGGCACGCAGAATGGCGCTTACCGTGGCAAAGAAGCTGAAGGGAGTCGTGATCACGGCATCCCCCGGACCGATGGACGCTCCCTGCAATGCGAGCCAGAGAGCCTCGGTGCCTGAGGAACAGCCGATGGCATGGCTGACAGCGCAGGCTTGTTGCGCAGCGCGTTCAAACGCAGCTACCTGCGAGCCCATAACGAAGTTTTGCGCGGAAAAAACGGCCTCCACGGCTTCCATCAGCTGGGGCCCAATCTCACGGTATTCCCGGGTCAGCGAAAGAAGCGGGACAGTAACAGGACTGGCTGATTGGGCGGGTAAGGGTGCGCTCCCCTGGGGGCCTTCGCTGCATGCGGGAGCCACGGACGGCGAACCGCCTGGAATGTCCTGGCCTTCTCCCACGTTGGTAATGGTAGCACCGCTCATGGCAGTAGCCGCCAGTCGTGAATGTGCATCTAATGGAAAAATCGTAGGGTTAGCCCGGATTTCTCACAAGTAAGCTGTAGATCTGGGTAGGAGAATTTAGA
>CAZZVD010000045.1:0-23601 GCA_964657465.1 uncultured Acetobacteraceae bacterium
TCCAGGGGTGGGGGCATTGTGGTTGTCTCCAGACAGTCGTGGTGAGAAATCCAGGTTAGTCAACAGCAGATCCCTCGACTGCGCGGGATGACAAATGAGGCCCACTAGAAGCCTGTTCGTAGCCCCCGTTGACATCTCATCGGCGGAACAGCATCGTTATCGCATGCCGATTCCGTTGGTTTTGCTCTACGCCTTCCTCATAGGCTGTGTGTGTGGCCTGCGCTCCATGACTGCGCCGGCGGTCGTCGCCTGGGGTGCGTACCTGGGCTGGTTACCCCTCCATGGTGGTTTCGCCGCCTTCTTCGACAACAAGATCACCTTGATCGTCTTCTCCCTGTTTGCTGTCGGCGAACTGGTTGCCGATAAACTCCCCTTCATCCCCGCCAGAACCCAGGCAGGGCCCCTGGCCGTCCGTATCATCTTCGGCGGCGTGTGCGCGGCCGCGCTGTGTGTTGCCGGCCATGCCTCGCCGATCGCAGGAGCTGTGCTGGGCGCACTGGGTGCCCTGGCCGGCGCCTTCGCTGGCTATACCTACCGTCACCGTCTGGCCAATGTTGTGCCCGACCGGTGGCTAGCGCTGCTGGAAGATCTGGTCGCTGTGGGTGGCGGGTTCCTGATCCTTTCGCGTTGGTAACGATGCGGGCATCTCAATCTCTGGGTCGTTTATCACCTAAATTCAGAAGGAGCGCCTTTTGAGCACACCAACCACTGCGTCCGTCGATTCGGAAGAAAGATTTGACGCTCTCATCATCGGCTCTGGCCAGGGCGGTAATCCGTTGGCCGGAGCCCTGGCCGCTGCGGGCAAAAAGACTGCCATGATCGAGCGCAAAAATGTGGGCGGCACCTGCATCAACACTGGCTGTACCCCGACCAAGACCATGGTGGCCAGCGCTCGCGTCGCTTACCTCGCGCGGCGCGGCGCGGATTATGGGGTCGGTACCGGCGCGTTGACCATCAACATGGAGCGGATCCGGGAGAGAAAACGTGCCATCGTGAACAGTTTCCGCGGAGGCAGCGAGACGCGGCTGGCCAAAGCGGGCGTCGAGTTGCTGCGCGGCGAGGCCTCCTTCAGCGGCCCGCGCACCATCCGGGTCGCGCTGCACGCCGGTGGCGAGCGGCACCTGACGGCGCCGCAGATTTTCATCAACACCGGCACCCGCAGTGCTGTGCCGAACGTCGAGGGACTTGACTCGCTACCTTACCTCGACAACGAAAGCATCATGGAACTGGATCACGTTCCTGAGCATCTGCTGGTCCTTGGCGGTGGATACATTGGTCTGGAATTCAGCCAGATGTTTCGCCGCTTTGGCAGTCGCGTCACCATCGTGCAATCAGGATCTCAACTGCTGATGGAAGAAGACGCAGATGTTGCGGCCGAGGTGTTGAAGATTCTTGAGCAGGACGGCATCGAGGTTCACCTCAATGCAAAAGCCACCAGGGCCGAGCGCACCAACGATCGCATCGCGCTGACGATCGGCAACCAGGGTGGCGCCATGCCTGCCATCGAAGGATCGCATTTGCTGCTGGGCGCCGGACGGGTACCCAACACCAAAGCCCTTAACCCAGCCGCAGCCGGCATCGAATTGGACAGCCGCGGTTACATAAAGGCAAACGACCAGCTGGAAACAACGGCTCAAGGCATCTACGCCATCGGCGATGTGAAGGGAGGTCCCCAGTTCACCCACATCTCCTACGACGACTACCGCATTCTCAAAGCAAATTTGCTCGATGGCGGCCATCGCTCCACCCGCGACCGCATGGTGCCGTACACGGTCTTCATCGACCCGCAACTCGGACGCATCGGCATGAGTGAGCGCCAGGCCAAAGAGAGCGGCCGAGCCTTTCGCATCGCCAGAATGCCCATGACTTCAGTAGCACGCGCGTTAGAGGTGGATGAAACGCGCGGCCTGATCAAGGTGATCATCGATGCCCAAACCGAGGAGATCCTCGGAGCCGCCGTTCTGGGCATCGAGGGCGGGGAAGTGGCCTCGCTTTTGCAGACGGCCATGATGGGCCATTTGAAGTACACGGTGCTGCGCGACGCGGTGTTCGCTCATCCCACATTGTCGGAATCGCTCAACAATCTCTTTTTCCACATTGAAGAAATGGATGGACGTAAGACCTAGCGTTGCAGACAATGTGAGATCGCCGTTCTTTCCGGGGCGCAGCTCCCTGCGGCTAACTCAGCTCGCCCTGGCGGTCCTGGCATTGGGCGACCGTTCGTTGCCTTTCTGTTTTAAAAGCCTGCGTTGCGCCGCAGTCTGGATCAGCTTGTGTCCCAGACGAATGCACGGCTTTTCGACAAAGTAGTAGCTGCAAAGGGCACAGCCAAGCAGGGCAAAAAAGCTGAACGGCGCTGTGCGCACGAAAGTCATGCCGGGCGGGCTTCCAACCAGGTTGTTGCCGAAGAAGAGTTGTTGCCATAGGTAGAGACTGTAGGAAATCCAACCGATCCAGCGTATGGGCGCCCATTCGAGCAAGGCTCCCGGCAACCGGGTGGGGTGCAAGACCGTAGAAAGGATCAGCAGCGGAAGGACGATTGCCTGCACGGTGTACGCGAAGGGAAGCCGGAATGCCAGCAGCGCCGCTTCCAGTCCGAGACACACGGCGAACGACCATGCAGGTAGCCACCGTTTTGCAGCCTGGTTACGCATGATAGGAAACAGCATCAGGGCGATCATTGCAGGAATCAGCAGGGCGTCGAGATGCGTATCGGTCCGGAAGCTGAATTGATAGTCGTGGTGCAGGATGTGCGCCAGCACAAATCTCCAGAGCGCTACGGTCACTGCCAGGCCGCCGAGAATCCAAAGCCGTGATTTCCTGAAGAAGACCAGAATGCCGGGCAGCAGCAGGTAGAAGTGCTCTTCCATCGACAAAGACCAGAAGTGACCGGTGTACCAGTGCAGCGGCAACGGGCTGTGATGCAGGTAGGCGCTGAGCATCGCATAGTTGCGGAAGAAGAGTAGCGCAGCAAACCAGTCCGCGGGCAGTAAGGGGATCCGATGCATGGCCGCCAATACGGCGACAACGGAAAGGTAGAGGAGAGCTGCGGGGAGGATGCGGAAAGAGCGTCGCAGGTAAAACTCCCTGATGCTGATCGCTCCAGCGCGCGCCTCCTCATCCAGCAAGCGTGAACAGATGAGCAATCCACTGATGGCGAAAAATATTTCCACGCCGGCTTCACCCGTGTAGGCGAGGGCACGCAGCAACGCGCCCAGTATGGGAACGGAACACTGTACCTGTGAATGATGCAGAACCACCAGCGCGATGGAAACAGCACGCCAACCGTCAAGCGTTGGTATGTAGGTTGATGGCTTTTTAGCGGGAACAGACATCTACTTGGAAGGCCCTCTGTATGAGAGCTATCGACCAGGCGAAGTGAAGAGCGACTTGGTTCCCGGCGAAACGCAATGAAACCGCGCAGCCTGGTTCAATGCGGAACGCACGTTTCCAGACCACACCACCCTCCGGGCGGGTGTTGACCCTCTTGCTCCTCAATCAGACTCGTCGCGAAGCCGCATCCGTCACGCAATTGCTTTAATTCGGATTCGCAACGAACCTGAGACCACACCACCATTGCGGGTGCCCCATATCTCACGACGTTTTCCAGTCGGGAGATGTGGGAGGGCTTTTACCCTACCGGCTCATCAGCAGATTTTGAGGGAAGCGCCACTGTGGAGTGCCGGTACTTCCCCCACTCCCGAAGACAGCTACGGTTTCGTATAGCCGACGAGGAAATCAAAATCGCAGCCCTGGTCTGCCTGCAGTACATGTTGCTCAAACAGCCTCGCGTATCCGCGCGTGGCCGTGCTGCATGGCGGTGGGGCAGCGTTCCACTCAGCCAGCCGGCGCTGCAATTCCACATCGTCGATCAGTAACTGCAACTGGCGCTCCTCCACATCCAGCAGGATGGGATCGCCGGTTCTGACGACGGCGAGCGGGCCGCCCACCGCAGATTCCGGCGTGATGTGCAGCACGATGGTGCCGAAGGCCGTACCGCTCATGCGCGCATCGGAAATCCGCACCATGTCTTTCACGCCCTGACGGGCCAGCTTGAGAGGAATAGGCAGATACCCCGCTTCCGGCATGCCAGGGGCTCCCTTCGGGCCTGCCTGGCGCAACACCAATACATCCTCGGCACACACATCCAGATCCGGAAGGTCGATGCGGCGGGTCATGTCTTCGACAGAGTCGAAGACAACGGCTCGTCCGGTGTGTCGCATGAGGTTTGGCGAAGCGGCCGATTGCTTGATGACGGCGCTGCCGGGCGCGAGATTGCCACGCAGCACAGCCATCGCTCCCTCCTTGACCAGCGGCTCGCTCAGCGTACGAATCACATCCTGGCCGGGTACAGTTTCCGCGCGCGACAGCAAGTCTCCAAGAACACCCCCGGCGACGGTGGGCGCACGGAGATCAAGCAACCCGGCGAGTTCGCGCAGTAGTGCCGGCATGCCCCCCGCGTGGTGGAAGTGTTCCATGTAGTGAGTTCCCGACGGCTTGAGGTTTAGCAGGACCGGCACCTCCCTGCCCAGGCGATCAAACGCATCGAGGTCGAGCGGGACGCCGGCACGACCGGCAATGGCGATCAGGTGAATGAGTCCGTTGGTGGAGCCGCCGATCGCCTGCAACACAACCATCGCGTTCCGCAGGGAAGCAGCGGTGACCAGTTCCGCTGGCGCCGGTGCGCCGGCAACGGCCATCTCCGTGGCACGCTTGCCGCTCATCTCGGCGATGCGGCGGCGGTCGGCGTGGGTGGCTGGCGCGGTGGCGCTCATGGGCAAGGCCAGACCCATCGCCTCAAGGACACAAGCCATGGTGCTCGCAGTGCCCATCACCATGCAGGTTCCCACCGAGGGGGCGAGCCGCCCACTCACCAATTCGACTTCCGTCACGTCGATAGTGCCGGCTCGATGCTGCGCCCATAGACGACGGCAGTCCGTGCAGGCGCCAAGCACTTCGCCTTTATGATGGCCCACGACCATGGGCCCCGTAGGCACCACGATACAAGGCAGACCGGCACTCACCGCGCCCATCACCTGGGCGGGCAAGGTTTTGTCGCAACCGCCCAGCAGCACCACGGCGTCCATCGGCTGGGCACGAATCATTTCCTCTGTGTCCATCGCCATCAGGTTGCGGAGAAACATCGAGGTGGGGTGCGCGAAGCTCTCGCCGATCGAGATGGTGGGGAAGACCATAGGCAAGCCACCCGCCAACAGCACGCCGCGCTTGACGCTCTCGAGGAGGTCGGGCATGTTGCCGTGGCAAGGGTTGTAGTCGCTGCCCGTGTTGGTTACGCCGACGATCGGGCGATCGAGCGCATCGTCAGAGTAGCCGGCAGCCTTGATGAATGCTTTGCGGAGAAAGAGGGAGAAGCCCGCGTCTCCATAGCTGGTGAGTCCCTTGCGTAGACCTTTGGCCACCTCTGCTCCGCTCGGATTGCTCATGCCGCCATACTATGTCAGGCCGGGCCGGACGGCTACTTGTACCCCGGGCAGCTTCGCCAATGTTCACCGCACGTCAAGCATCATGCGCTATCCTGTAGCAGATTTGGCGTTCCGCTGGGCCTATCATCCGTGCTTACCAGCAAGCGCATCTGTTGGGCCATCTGAAAAAAGTTGAAACGTAACTACCTGCTGGTACACGATACTTCGCTTGCAGCATTGGAGCAGACCCCTGGTGTTCTTTTTCTGGTGTGTTTCTGGTGATCGGGAGATGCGGATAAATGAGTGAACGACGATTTCTGTTCCATGCACACGGCAGTGTCCTTGGGGGCACAATTACACAACCCTTCAAAGCAGACATAGATGATCAGCCGGCTACGTCTCTCCCTGGCACCGGCGGTTTCGCGTCCGCAAAAGCGCGAGATTACAGTCTGAAAGACATTGTGTCTTATAAGTCGGCGCACACCTACACTTCAGGCACGCGGACTGATGATGGCGTCCACCATACCTCGATCACCTGCGTCGTCGAAGGCCTTAACATCCTGCACGTCATTACGGCCGACGCGATCATTGGCAGGTTATCTGCAAAGCATACGGAGTCTGGCGAACCTGAGATCAATATCGTGGGCAGCGTGTTCGAGAACTTCAAGATAGCGGGTCAGCCCGTGCACGTGGACCTGCATCATGATCGTTTCGCGCAGCACACGACCTATACCGCGCTGAAAAATCACTTCGAATCGGAGAGCAAACGCCTGGAGAACGGGCCGAAGAGTAAGGATGCTCAGAAGCCTCGATATGAATGGGGCCTGCCAGGGGAGACGATTCCATCCGCTCTGCAAAAGGGTATGCTGGTGCCACCCGGTGTAGGCTGGCGAAAGTCCAACGGAACGTTGCACACCAGCATGGTTAAGGCAGTTAGGCCGGTAGGACCTGGTTACTCTGCAGAGGAGCGCCCATACGGCTACGCGATCAATATTCCGCATGTTGGCAATCTTTACCTCGCAGAAATGTTTGCGGCGACAGACAGCAAGCGTCTCTGCATGCTGCGGCTTGAACTTGGCTGCCCAGTCGTCGGCTCCGTCTCTGTGTGTGAACCCATTGCCAACGGGATTTGGCCCTAATTCAGCAGGAGTTGTCCTTTCTATCATCCTGGTGTTGGGGGCAGGTTGCAGAAAAGTAGCTCCCCCTATCTCCATCGAGGCCTCCGCGCAAATAGCTAAAGCCGACTTTCAGCACGGCGATCTGCAGAAAGCAATGCGTACTGTGGACGCCGCGCTCACCGGACCCGGGCATCTGTCTCCCGATCAAACCTGGCGTCTGCGACTGCTGAAGTCTGAGATTCTTCTCTCCCAAAGTCTCAACCGCGATGCACTCACAGTGCTCACGCCGGCAGATCAGCCTCCCCCCACAAACCCCACGCTGACAGCCTTGCGAAGTACGCTCCGAGCGGCTGCAGAAAGTAATCTCAAGCAGTTCGAGTTAGCGGACGCTACCTTTCGCGCAACAGAGAAGATGCCGGGCGCTGCCGACCCCGAGGTGCTGAGCGAGCTGCTGCTGGGCGAGGGAAGGCTCGCTGCCTCCCGTCATGATCCCGCAAAGGCAGACGCGCTCTTCAAGCGAGCGCTCGAAGTGGCTAACGAACACGGTCAAGCCTTCCTTGCGACGCGAGCGCTGGGCAGCCTCGGCTTCTTGCAGATGCAGCAGGGGCACTATGCCGATGCTGCTGACCTTTTCAGTTCCTCCCTGGCTCAGGCCCAAAGACTGGATGCTCAGGCAATCGTCGAGAAGATGGCGGTTAACCTGGGATGGGCTTACCGCCGGATGGGAGATCTGGAACGCGCTGATGAGCTGTTCCATCAGGCAGAGGAGAAAGCAAAGTCGCTGGGATTGATCAGCGATCAGGCGGCGGCGCTGATGAATATCGCCACCATCCGATTTGTGCAGCATGACTACGCCGCGGCGGAAAAAGACTACGAGCAGGCTCTGCTGCTGGCACGCCGGCGCGACGACCAGCAGGAAGCAGCCTTCAGCTTCATTGATCTCGCCCAGACCGCCATCGAGCAGCATGACTTCGACGCCGCCGAGAACTACAACGGAGAGGCACTACGCCTCGAGCAAGCCCTGGGAAACAAGGAGGAATTGCTATACGCACAGGTCTCGCAGGCAAGAATCGCCCTGGCCCGGCAAGACACCAATACGGCTGTGCGCCTTTTGAAGGAGGTCATCCGCGCTGCCGGCGCAGACGTGACACTGCAGGCCTACGCATTATCGACCATGGCCTTGGTGCAGGCGCAGTTGCACCAGGTCGAACCAGCGAGAATGCACTACGAAGCCGCGGTGCTGGCGCTGGAAAAGGGCCGTGAATCCCTGGGCCGCGATGAACTCAAGCTTTCCTATCCGGCAAACTCGAAGAATATCTACGACGAATACATCGATTTCCTTGTCGACCAGGGGCTGACCGATGAAGCTTTTCGCGTAGCGGAGCTGCGCCGTGCGCGCACCCTGACCGAGGGCCTTGGATCGAATCCGCTTAAGTCGCAAACCTTCAGCCTGGCGGAAGCGGAACAGGCCGCGGCACGCGCCGGCCACGTCGTTCTGTCGTACTGGATAAGTCCAAAGAGAAGCTATCTTTGGGTCTTGCTCCCCGGCCACTCACGCTTTTTCATCCTGCCAGGCGAAAGCAAAATTCGTCCTCTGGCCGAGCGCTACCGGGCTGATTTGCTGGGCGCCTTCAACGGCGGCAGCGTCGCCAACCCATACGGAGAAGAGCTTTACCGCGTACTGATCGGTCCAGTGGAAGGATTGATCAAACCGCAAGCCAACGTGACCATCATCTCAGACGGGCCGCTCTGCAACTTCAACTTCGAAACGCTGGTCGTCCCTACGCCCAAACCGCACTATTGGATTGAGGATGTCTCCGTCACCAACGCCAGCACCGCTGTCCTGCTTTCACTCGGCAGCAGGCTGGCTGCGCGACGATCTTTCCATCCGAGCAGGACAATGCTGCTTATTGGCGATCCACGCCAACCAGAAAGCTATCCGCCGCTTTCGCACGCAGGGGAAGAGATGCGTCTGGTAGGAAGCCATTTCTCCCCGGACCAGGAAACCGTTCTTTCCGGCGCGGCGGCTACGCCCAGGGCTTACTTTGGCGCCAGGCCGGAGGAGTATGCGTTGATCCATTTTGTGGCTCATGGCACGGCAAGCCGCGTGAGCCCACTGGACTCGGCTGTCGTGCTCTCTCAGGATGGCGCGTCGTATAACCTGTCTGCCCGCGACATTGCCAACAGCAAGCTCAATGCGCGCCTGGTAACGATTTCGGCATGCGACAGCGCAGGCAACCGGATCTATTCCTCAGAAGGGCTGGTGGGCCTTTCCTGGGGGTTCCTGCGCGCGGGTGCGCAGCAAGTGATCGCTTCCATGTGGGAGGTGAATGACACGTCCACGCCCCAGTTAATGGATCACATGTATGCGGCCCTCGCTCAGGGAGAAGACCCTGCTTCCGCTCTGCGGGCAGCCAAGCTGGCCCTCCTGCGGTCGGGCACAGTGCATGCGCGGCCGTTCTATTGGGCCCCGTTCCTGATCTACCAGGGTGTACGTCCTGCCATGGGTACCGGGTGAGCACTTCCGCTTTTGCTTTCAGAGACTTGGCCTTATCATGAAACGGTTTGCCATGCTCTTACACTACTGTCATACGAGGGCCCTTTATGAATCACGCGGAAGCAGTTCAAACCAAGACCAGCGAGAAGTACTTGCTTGGAGAGCTCACTGCTTCGCAGGAGGATGAGTTCGCAGAACACTTTTTTGATTGCGAAGAGTGTTCCAACGATTTGCGGATGACTTCCCTCTTTCTGCAGACGACAAAGAAGGTACTGGCTGAAGATCGCGCGCCTAAAGTGAATGCGACTGCCAGGCCGTGGGCCAGCGCATGGCGGTACGCGGTGGCCGCGTGCGTCGCCTTGTTTGCTGTCACGCTTTACCAAAACACGGTGACCATCCCGGAGCTACGCCAGGCGGCGGCTCCGCAGGCTCTGCAATTCTTTTCGCTCGCCAGCTTGGGGGCGCGCAGTGCCGCGCAAGCGACGATCGCGCCCACAGCAGGCCGGCCATTTGTGCTGTTGATCGACATCCCACCCCAACCGGATGCTGCTGCCTTTCGGGCCCAGGTGCTGAATACCGAGGGAAAGCAGTTGCTGGCAATCGATATCGCTGCGGAGATGGCCACGAAGACCGTGCCCCTTCTCATCCCGGCGAAAGTCCTGACGCAAGGTAAGTATCTGCTGGCGCTCTCAGCCCGCTCGGGCGATGCAGCGGCCTTCCATGTATTTGAGAGACAACCGCTGCAGGTGATGTGAAAAGTGGTGTGGGTTGCTGTGACTGCGGCGAGTCGCTGGCCTGATTTAGGCTAAGCGCTTTGTGTAGAAGGACTTGAAAGATTGCTTGGCACGATGGAGCAATACACGCAGATACTCCCGGCTGATGCCGAACTCCGCGCATACCTCATCTTTATCGCGCTCGTCGAGGAGCACTGCCTGCAGCAGGCTGCGATCCCGCTCAGTTAATTCCTGAAGAATCTGGCGAACGATTCGCTCCGTATCTTTGGTCTCGAGCAAGGTAAGGGCGCTTGGTTCGCGTGCGGGTATCGTCGATTCGGTCTCTTCGTCGATAGTGGATATGGTCTTCTTCTGCGAACGGTAGTGCTCCAGCAAAACGTGATTGCACACTGAATTCACGAAGGGTCCCAGGCGGTCGGGATGGCGCAGCCCTTCTTCCGCACGGAGCAGCGCCAATACGCGCAAAAACGTCTCCTGCCGGACATCTTCGATGGCTTCTCTGGAATTGAGACGGGAGCGCAGCTTGAGGCGAATCAACTCACTGAAGTAGCTCACGAAGTGACCTTCCGTGTGCGTGTCCCCGGATCGAAGTTTTTCGACGTAGGACGAGTCAAAAGCAAAAAATTCCAAACCCGATGCCTCCACGCCTGCAGGGATGGCCAAGTTTACACTGCCGGTTCGCCCGGCCATGTGTTCTGGCGTGTGCCCGGTGGGACGGGGCGGCGTGCTGCGGAGCAGAGAAGCGGGCCGTTTCTCGGCGACTTGCGTTGCGTCTGATGACCGCTGGACCATACATCTCCTTGCGAGGCGGGAGCCTGCGCGCCCGGCAGCGACACCAGGCCCTTCACTCTTTGCGCGCGCACCGTGTAGTGGCTGAACAAGGCGGAACGTTGCACTGGGCGCAGGTCTTTTTAAACCCTGCCGGCTCTGCGGGCATGCTTAGAAGGATTATTTAGCGGCTTCGCTGCGGAAGGCTTCGTACCGTGCCTTGTTTTCCGCATTGGGCGGGTACAAACCAGGTAGCGACGCGCCCGCGCGCACCTGCGCGATGATCCAGGCTTCCATCTTTTCCTGCTCGACGGCGGCCTCGACCACTTCGCCCACCAGCGCGTTCGGAATGACGACGGCGCCGTCGTTATCGACCACGATGACATCATCCGGGAACACGGCCGCGCCGCCGCAGCCGATCGGCTGTTGCCAGTTCACGAAGGTGAGCCCCGCTACCGAGGGAGGCGCCGCCGCCCCGTTGCACCAGACAGGCAGGCCCGTTTCCAGCACGCCGGCTACGTCGCGCAGCACCCCGTCCGTGACCAGGGCGGCTACGCCGCGCACCTTCATGCGGGCACAAAGAATGTCGCCGAAAATGCCTGCGCCCACGATGCCCATGGCATCGACCACTGCGATGCAACCTGCCGGCATGGCCTCGATCGCGGCACGAGTGGAGGTGGGTGAGTTCCACGATTCCGGGGTGGCCAGGTCTTCACGCGCGGGCACAAAGCGCAGCGTGAAGGCAGGCCCGGCGAGGCGAGGCTGCCCAGGCGCCAGCGGCCGGGTGCCACGCAGCCAAACGTTGCGCAGACCTTTCTTCAAGAGAACCGTGGTGATGGTGGCCGTGGCGATGCCGGCAAGGGTGGCGAAGGTTTCCTGCTGGAATGAGTTGGTCATGATTCGCTACTTACTCAGTTACAAATGTGTTAGATGGAGGCAATCAGCCCACCATCCACCCGGATGATGGACCCTGTTACGTAGGAAGCCCGTTCACTGGCGAGAAATGCGACCGCCTCGCCGTATTCTTCCGGCTTGCCGTAGCGATTCATGGGGATGTTGCTCGTGCTCTCAGCCTGGACCTCGGCAAAGGTGCGGCCTTCGCGCGTGGCCCTGGACTGGTCAAGAAAAGTAAGCCGGTCGGTGGCGATACGCCCAGGCAGAATGACGTTGGCGGTGATTCCATGCGGGGCCACTTCGCGCGACAGCGTCTTGGACCAACCGACCAGCGAGAGTCGCAGCGCATTGGAAAGCGCGAGGTTAGGGATGGGCGAGAGCACGCCGGAGGAAGCGCTGGTGATGATGCGGCCCCAGCGACGCGCTCGCATATTGGGTACCACGCGGTCGGTGATGGCGATCAGCGAGAGCACCATGGTTTGGAATTGCTTGCTCCACACGGCAGGGTCTTGCCCGAGAGCCGGCGTAGGGGGCGGCCCGCCCGTGTTGTTGATGAGAATGTCGACTGGCCCCAACTCGCCTTCGATCTTTGCGACGTTCGGCTCGATCTGCGCAAAATCGGCCAGGTCCCAGATGAGTCCGAGAGTTTTCACGCCGGTAGGCTCCAGGGCCGTCCGGGTTGCGGTGACTGATTCCGCGCGAATACCGGCTACGGCGATGTTGACGCCTTCTGCCGCGAGCGCTTTGCTGATTGCGCGGCCCAAGCCGCCGCCGCCCCCCAGCACCAGCGCCGTCTTGTTCTTTAAGCCCAGGTCCATAATGGTCTCATCATACGCATCTGAGAAAAACCAGGGTGCCCCACATCTCGCTTGTTTTTTGCGAGATGTGGGATTCCACAGAAGCTTCTGCATAACTCTTGTTGCAGAACCCATCCGCCGAAGAGACCTCTTGTGAGAAGTTTCGCCTGTTTCAGGCGGCGAGCATAACCGAGTTATGACGGACGCACTCCACTAAGCCCAGGTGTCTGCATCAAGGTGGGCGATCGCCTTTTCATCGAAGAGGTAGCCCAGGCCTGGATCTGTGGGCAGTGCGAGACCTCCGTCACGCACTCGCAGCTGCCGGTCGACAATGTCGCAGAAGTTGAAAACCTTTCCGTCGGGGAAGTATTCAACGAATTGTCCGTTCGGCGATGCAGCGACCAGGTGCACATGCAGATCGTGGAACCAGTGCGGGCATATCGTCACTCCGTGGCAGTCGGCCAGGGCCGCGATGCGGCGGAATTCGGTGACGCCCCCGCAAACCGCAGCATCGGGCTGCAGGATCGAGGCTGCCTGCTTCTCCAGCAATTCTTTGAAGCGCCAGCGGCCTGCTTCTATTTCCCCGGTGGCCACGGGGATGGCTGTGGCAGCCGCCAGCTTCGCATGGTTTTCGATCTGGTCGGGGCTGAATGGTTCTTCTATCCAGTAGGGATCGTAGGGCGCGAAGCGGTCCACAAAGCGCAGTGCCGTGGGCACGTCGTACCACGCGTTGTTGGCGTCGAGCATGAGCAGTACATCGGGGCCGATGGCTTTGCGCGCAGCCGCGATTCTCGCCTCTTCGGTCGTGAGATCTCCACGGCCCACCTTCATTTTGACGGCGTGGAGACCGAGCGCCACATAGCCAGCCAGTTCTTCACCCAGCATCTCGGGAGTTTTGCCTTCAAGGTAGTAGCCGCCACTGGCGTACGCAGGCACGGTGCTCTCATACGCGGCCCCCAGGTACTGGTAGAGCGGCAGCTTTGCCGCACGCGCGTTTCTATCCCAGAGGGCAATGTCGAGCATGCTGAGCGCGCGCATCACGGAGCCCACACGGCCATGCAGCAGCACTTCCTGGTACATGGTTTTCCAAAGCAGTTCCGTCGCATGGGGATCGGCGCCGATCAGCATGGGCGCCAGCATGTCGCGCACTGCGGTGGTGACGACCTTGCCGCCCGAGTGCCCTGCGTAGCAGTGGCCGATGCCCTCCAGGCCATCGTCCGTGCGGATCTTTACCAGACTGTAATCGCGCGAGGTTACCTGCCGTCGCGCAAACGCCGTGGCCTGCTGCAGCGGAATGCGGACCGTGCGCGCATGCACCGAAACTACCTTCGCCATGGAAAATCCTTTCCCGCCCGTTTAGGTTGGCTGCGCCGTGGCAGCCGTGTGAACGTCATGCGGAGGAGTGTAGCCATCGAAGAGCACGGGCGGCAAGCTCGGCAGGATTCCGCCCCAGCTTGTGACGGCGCAATGGCCGCGAAGCTCACGGTCGCTTGTCGCGTGGAGTCGTCCGTGTTTGGATGGGAATGAGTGAGACCAGAAACCATGCTTCCGGTAGATGCGAGACTGCCGGAGATCCTTGATTCCTTACGGCACAATCCCAACCTGGTGATTGAAGCAGCGCCCGGCGCCGGTAAGACGACCCGCGTGCCGGCTGCCCTGCTGAATCTGGTAAAGGGGGGCGTCGTAGTCCTGGAACCGCGGCGCATCGCAGCACGCCTGGCGGCTCGGCGCGTGGCCTATGAACTCGGCGAGAGCGTGGGTCAAACCGTCGGCTACCAGGTCCGCTTTGAAGAAGCCGTCAGTGCGCGCACACGGTTGCGTTTTGTCACGGAAGGTGTGCTGACTCGCCGCCTGCTGTCTGACCCTGGCCTGCGGGGTGTCGATGCTGTGGTGTTGGATGAGTTCCACGAGCGGCACCTGGAAAGCGATCTGGCGCTGGCGCTCCTCAAGCGACTGCAACAACCGCGGCCAGATCTCCGCATCGTGGTCATGTCGGCCACGCTCGATACAGCACACGTGGCACAGTACCTTGGCGGTTGCCCGGTGTTGCGAGCCGAAGGGCGCCAGTTCGCACTCTCGGTACAACACATGCTGCACTCGCCCAAACCGCTGGAGGCGCAGCTGACAGAGGCAGTCGACCTGCTGGTCACACAGGAACCCGCAGGCGACATTCTCGCTTTCCTGCCCGGGACGGCGGAGATCCGGCGAGCGATGCGCGAAACTCAGGCCATCGCACGGCGCGCCGGCTTGCTGGTTCTACCGTTGTACAGCGATCTTCCGCTAGCGGAGCAGGACCGGGCCGTGCTTCCCGCGCCGCAGCGAAAATTGATTCTCTCCACCAACGTGGCAGAAAGCTCAGTGACGGTCGAGGGAGTGACCGCTGTCATCGATAGCGGCCTGGCGCGCATAGCCACCTATTCCCCGTGGACCGGCTTGCCCACCCTGCACCTTGGCCGCGTGAGCAAAGCGTCTGCGCAACAAAGGGCCGGGCGCGCGGGACGGATGGGGCCGGGTCGCGCTATCCGCCTTTATACCGTTGAGGATTACCTGCGCCGGCCGGAACACGATGAGCCCGAGATCACACGCAGCGAGCTGTCGCAGCTTTGCCTTACGTTGCGCGCCATGGGCATTCCCCACCCGGACGCACTGGGCTGGCTGGATGCGCCACCCGCGGAGGCCGTGGAGCGTGCGGAAAAGCTGCTCGACCGTTTGGGCGCGACGGGGGCTCGGGTAGAGCAGTTGGCGCGCTACCCGCTGCATCCCCGGCTGTCACGCATCCTGATCGAGGCGATCGAGCGCGGGGTGGGCGAGGACGGTTGTGTTGCCGCGGCTATGCTCAGCTCTGGCGTGCGCTTCGACAAAACGGATCTGCTGGCTGCCATGGATACCGGGCAGGATTACCGCGTGCGTCAGCAAAGCGAACAGTTGCGCCGACTCGCGCGCCCCGCCCGCCAAACTGGTCACAGTGACGATGCTTTGCTGATCTCTGTTCTGGCCGGGTTCCCTGATCGCGTCGCCCGGCGGCGTGCGGAAACACAGTTGCTGTTGTCGAACGGTACATCGGCAGAAACCGCCGGTGAGGCCCCACAGTACGAGTTCATGGTGGCGGTCGATGCAGAAGACCGCAAGGATAAGCCCTTACCCGTGGTGCGCATGACCGCACGGATCGAGCCCGAGTGGCTGATCGAGCTCTTCCCCGACCACGTTCGGGAACAATCAGGCGTTGCGTGGAACCGCGTTGCTGAGCGTGTGGACGCGGTGAGTTCGCTTTTGTATGACGACTTGCTGATCCAAGAATCCAGAGGCGCCATGCCGGACGCGGATGCAGCCGCAGACCTGCTGGCGCAGAAGGCATTGGAAACAGGCATGGAGCGCTTTGTGGATGGAAAAGAGCTGGAGGAGTTTCGCGTGCGGGTGGGCTTCGCGGGCTTGCCTGCCCCGGATGCGGCGCAGGCTCTGCGCGACGTGTGCAGGGGATTGCGCAGCTTTGCGGAACTGAAGAGCGCGGCGGTTCAGGTGCTGCCTCTGCTGGCGCAAACAGTTGGCACAGCGCGGCTGCAAGAGCTGGCGCCTGCCCGCATCAAGCTAGCCAAAGGCCGCGAGACGCGGGTCCATTACGAAGAGGGCAAGCCGCCGTGGATAGCCTCGCGCCTGCAGGATTTCTTCGGCATGCATGAGACGCCGCGCATAGGTTTGGCGCGCACACCGGTGGTGGTCCACTTGCTCGCGCCCAATCAGCGCGCCGTACAGACGACAACTGATCTGGCCGGCTTTTGGGAGCGTCTCTATCCCCAGGTGCGCCGCGAACTGATGCGGCGTTACCCAAGGCACCAGTGGCCGGAGCGGCCATAGTGGAGGCCGCCAGCGCGATACGCGACGGATAATCCGCGTTGCTGTGACTGATTTGTGCAAGCACCACAATGCCCTACTCCCTGACGATGTAAGGCAAGGCATCCTTTTCACCTCACTTCGTTTGTTTTTTCTTATGCAGGGATATGCTTCGATCATTCCCTTCAGTGCTGCGTTTGCTTACGCTTGCATACGATGCAAAGTGCACCCCACTCCCGAGCGATGGCAAAGGGCGCAGAGTCGCTGGCTGCGATGATCGGCAACACTCCAATGCTGGCGATTACCTTCCGCTATAAGAAATCCGTTCGTACCATCCATGCCAAGGCCGAGCACCTCAACCTTACCGGATCGATCAAAGATCGTATGGCGCTCCACATCCTCCTGGAGGCATGTCGCACCGGCCGTTTACAGCCGGGTGACACCATCATGGAAGCCACCAGCGGCAATACCGGCATCGCTATGGCGGCCATCGGGAAGGCGATGGGCCACTCTGTGGTGATCTACATGCCGGACTGGATGAGCCGCGAGCGGGTGAAGCTGATTGAGAGTTATGGCGCCCGGGTAATACCCGTAAGCCGCGAGCAGGGAGGCTTCCTGGGGAGCATCGGCATGACGAACGAGCAGGCAGATTGCCGCCAGGATGTCTATCTGCCACAGCAGTTTGTCAATACGGCGAACTGCGAGGCGCATGCCCTGACGACCGGGCCGGAGATACTGGAGCAACTCGGTCAGCAGGGATTGTCGCCAGCGGCATTCGTCGCCGGTGTGGGAACCGGTGGTACGGTGATGGGTGTATCGCAATGCATGCACAAGTATTCGCCGGCAACCAGGATATTTCCAGTCGAGCCGCACGAGTCGCCCACGCTGTCGACCGGTCACAAGGTGGGCACCCATCGCATTCAGGGCATCTCTGATGAGTTCATCCCGGCAATCCTCAATTTGCAGTCGCTGGATTCGATTCTTTCGGTGTGTGACGGAGACTCAATCCTGATGGCGCAAAAGCTGGCTTGCCAACTTGGCCTCGGCGTCGGCATCTCTTCGGGGTGCAACTTCATTGCAGCGGTCAAGGCGCAGGCGTTGCTGGGGCAAGCATCCACCGTGGTTACGATCTTCTGTGACGACAACAAGAAGTACCTGAGCACCGACCTGTTCCGCGAAGAGCCGGTGCTCGATCAGTATGTGAGCCCGGAAATTGAGCTGCTGGACTTTCAGGTAATCGGACGGCTGGGAACGCCGCCGTTGCTGCAGCGTTCCATCGCTTAGCCGGCATGCTCGCTCCCTGGCCCGCCTTTCTCACGCCTGTTCCGTAAACAATGATGGGTGCCCCACATCTCGCTCGTTTTTCG
This sequence comes from uncultured Acetobacteraceae bacterium, assembly GCA_964657465.1. GTDB lineage: Bacteria > Acidobacteriota > Terriglobia > Terriglobales > Acidobacteriaceae > PALSA-350. The sequence continues at coordinate 17,427 of CAZZVD010000045.1, forward strand.
CGAGATGTGGGATTCCACGGCTGTCCACCAGCCACTCTTGACTAGCGACAGGCCTGGACCCGAGGTTCGTGGAATCCCACATCTCGCGAAAAACGAGCGAGATGTGGGGCACCCATCATTGGTTACGGAATATGCGTGATCGCGGGATACACTCCTGAGCGACACACGGTGCAGGCGCGGAATTACCGACATAAAATTGACAATCAGCAACAGCGTGCCGCAGGCCAGTGCCGGTTGAAATTTCACGAAGCTAGCTAGCTCGAAACCGACTCAGCCGCAAGCGCAATGATGTGCGCCACATCCTGCGGCCGCGCCATGAACGCCGCATGGCTGGTGGGCGCCGTGCGCACGGTAGCATTCATACGCTTAGCCAAAAACTCCTGCGCGGGCGGTGGAATCATCTGGTCGTCGGTGCACACCAGATACCAGGAGGGAATCGTCTTCCATGCAGGAACTCCTTCCTTTTCGGTGAAGCTGGCGATGCTCAAGGGTTTTTGCACCACGGACATCAGGTAGGCTTCGTCGGCCGTGGCGTCGGCCACAAATGCCTCGTGGAACTTTTCACGCTTGATCCATAAAAAGCCTTGATCGTCGGGCATGATGGCGCTGGACCCAGCAGAGGGCGGACCTTGTTTGCTCAGGCTGTCGAGGCTTTCACCTTCGTCCAATCCAAACGCAGTGATGTACACCAGGGCTTTCACCTGAGGGGTGGTGGTGGCAGCGCCGGTGATCACCGCACCGCCGTAGGAGTGGCCCACCAGTACGGTTGGCTCAGTTTGCGCAGACAGCAGCCGGCGCGTGACCGCGATGTCATCGCTGAGCGAAGTGAGCGGGATTTGTGCGGCCGTCACGGTGTATCCCTTCGCTTGAAGAAGAAGAGTCACTTTGTTCCAGCAGGATCCGTCCGCCCATGCGCCATGTACTAAAAGTATGTTTACGTTTTTGCTCATTGTGTCCTCAAGTGGTTCGGGTGAGTAACTGACTGTGCGAAGCGTTGCTCAGTATGAAGCGAATCCTGGTGCTTTGAAGCGCGTCATTGTGTTAAACGCCTTCTCTATGACTCACAGGCTAAAAGCTTTCCTCGGGCAGAGTAAGACCAGATGGTAGCGAACCGCAGGCACACTATCGGGGGGCTTTTGCCGGGCACGCAACCTCTCTCCGTACACGGTGTCTTTATAGGTGAACTCGATACAAGCTATCGAGATGGATCCAAAGGAGGATTCACCATGCGCACCTTTTCCCCGACCCTTGCCCTCGGAGCTATCCTGCTAGCCGGCTTTTCTGGCGGTACTCTGTTCGCCCAGAGCCAGAGCTCGGCGACCGCCGCAGCACCCGAGGTTTCTACGCAGACAAGCCATGCTCACAACCCACATCGTCAGGCGGAAAAGATGGCCAAAAAGCTGGGACTTTCCGCTGATCAGGAATCGAAACTCGAACCGATCATTGCAGACCGCGCACAGCAGATGCAGAGCGTGCACGCAGATACCACTCTGGCGCCACAAGACATGCACGCACGGGTCAAGAGCATTCGGCAGGATAGCGATGCAAAGATCGAAGCCATCCTGACGGATACACAAAAGCAACAGTACGAACAGATGAAGGCCGATCGCAAAGCAGGAAAGCAGCGCCACACCGCGGCTGCTACCAGCTAGCACTCACTCGATGCCTGCGCCAGAAGGCGGTTCCGTAACGGGGAGCCGCCACTTGCGCACAGGGCGCCTGCATGTGGCCGGGAAGCACCATTAAGAAGTGTTTCAGATTGCGACATCTTACTGATACAAAACTAAGAGAGATGCAAGAGTCACTGCCGTCCGTCTGTTACTCTGAACGGCAGGTGATCTCCGTGGTCGCGCCGGATGCGTTCACCAACCCCGGTCGAAGCTGCGAAACAAGCGTGATCATAAGTGCAGCTTAACGCCCGTTAAGTGGTGCACAGCGGTTTGCTCGATCATGCGCCGCTTTCTTAATCATCGCTTGCTTGCCCTACAGGGCAGTTCTATACTCAGACAATCCCCTCGACTGCAACGGTGCCGAGGCTCATCTAAGCGCCACCCGCGCGCATGAGTACTGTGGCAGCGACAAATGAGAAGTGCGGGCTCGGCCTAAGAGCTCGTGCATAAGGGTGAATGATGAGTCCGCTCAGGCCAAGCGACATTTTCTTGATCCAGGCTGCGATCAAAGAATACAAAAAGAAGCATCCGCGGGAGGCGACGCCTTCCGCCGAAGTTGCTCTGGCCTGGCAGGCCGGCCGCCGTGCCAAACGCACGAAGAGAGGTCCGCAGCCCAGGGCAGCAGAGCCCCGGCTGCTCTTCAGGATCCTGAACAACATCCGTTTCCTGTTCAAGCCGCTCGGCTCGGTATAGCCCGCCGTGTGTGGCGTTTGAGGGACAAGCGTATGCGGGCTTCCCGCCGGTGTTTGCTTCACGCCGCAGGCAATGCCGGCAAGCGCCACTAGCCCCCAACTTGTCATCCCTCGACTGCGCTCGGGATGACAAAGTGGGGGCTAACTAGTGAGAAATCCGGGCTCATTGTTTGAACTCCGAACCATGATTCTCGCCCGCATAAAAGCACCAGGCCAGTGGGCACATTCATGTGCTGCGTCAACGTCGGAGTTTTGGCTTTGCGAAGGAAGTTGACCCGGGAACTCCGCGCAACGTGGATGCCTTGGTCGATCTGACAAAACAATTTGCTGTACCAGGTGGCCGCCTGCAGAAGCGGCGCTCTAGACCGAATTTCTCACCAAAACCCTCAGCTTCCGACCACAATGCCCTAATCCAGGGGTGGGGGCATTGTGGTCGTCTCCGGACAGTCGTGGTGAGAAATCCAGGCTAGTCCAGCAGTGCCTTGATATCTGCCATATCAAAGACGATGCCGCGGGCTGTCTCAGCGAAAATGGCAGTACGCTTGAGCTCACCCTCCTGATAGCGGGAGAAACTTCCATCCCCAGGGTCAATGACCCATATCTGCGGAATTCCCATGGCGTTGTAGTCTTCGAGTTTCCGTTTCAAGCGCCTCAGGGTGTCTTCCGGTGACAGCACCTCGAAAACAGCCAGGGGAGGCTTAGTAGCAATGGGTTCTCTGGGCTGAGCGCGGTCCAGCACGGCGACATCGGCCACACGGTAGCGCGTAGCCGCGACCTGGACACGCAGTTCGGGTCGAATACGCACGTTCCACTCGTTGCGGTGCTGTCGGAACCAGGCACAGATCGCTTCCTGCCAGGCTGAATGGTCGTCCTCCCCCATCGGCCGCTCCTCGATTTCACCATCCACATATTCGGCCTCAGGCTCGTAGGACGAGCGCAGATAGACCTCAATTGGAACGCGCGTAGTTGTCGCCATAGGGCCCTTCGCTACCCTAAGAATACCGCTAAGAGGCAGGGTTCCGTGGGAAATGCGTTCGGTTCTGTTAAAGCGAGGCCCAGCGAAGGCAGCTTAGCGCTTCACCAGTTCCATGCGGCGCTGGCCGGGATCGTAAACGTGGAACAACAAGTGCTCTCCCGGCTTCAAGGTGTCGAAACGAGCTACCTCTTCCTTGAACTGGCTGGGTGGCCAGGCCGGATACTTCCACTTGTACACAGTACCGAGGGTGCAGAGCAGCAAGACACAGCAACCTGCCGTGCGCACCAGGGAACTACGGTCTTGCCATGCACAGTATGCGCCTGACCATAGGAACATCAATGAGGGCAGGAACCAGTAACGGATGCCCGAAACATTGGCCAATACTTCCCAGCGGGGAACGGTGTTGCCCAGCAGGAGTGGGTCGCGCAGCGACGCCACCAGGACCAGGCATGAGAACACCATATACAGACGAAACGCGAGGGTCGCGCTTTGCCAGGCGCAGAGAAGAATCGCGAAACCGCCGGCAGCGGCAATCCACAAAAGAGGCAGGTGCAGAGAGGCGCCGCCTCCGCCCGTCATGCTGTTGACGAAGACGTTGCCGGCGACGATGCGCAGCAGCCGCAGCGCTGTCATTCCCAGGGGCGCTCCCGGCGTGCGGACTGCGTGCATCATGGTTAGCAACTGGATGAGGACGCCCAGCAAAAGCAGGCCCAACACGGTCAGCGTCCAGCGCGACCGGCGCATCCACCAGTACACGGCGATACAGGGCAAAAGAATGATGGAGAACGGCCCGCTGATGCTGCCGATGCCAAAGAGCAGGACATCCGCTAGACGGCCACGCCAGCTGAGAGGCGGTGCGGAGAAAGCCAACAGGGCCTGCAGCACAGCCAGATGCCACATGGCATTTGTCAGCACAATGTGCACTTCGGGTGCGTTTGGGATTGCCAGGTAAAGAGCGGCCATGCAGAGGCGCAGCGGCAAGGGACCCCATGTGCTGCAACGAGAGGAAAGCAAAGCATTCAGGGGCAGCACCTGGATGGTGGCGCCCGCCAGGTTCATGATGAGCGGCGCCCACTGCAAGGGAAACCACAGGGCCACGCCCGCCACCAGGCGCGGTAATGTCTGCAGGTAGCCCGCCTGCGCGATGCCGAGCGATGGCAGCCAATGGAGATTGTAGGCCTGCTGGTACCAGACCCAACCGTCTTCGGCAAAAAACTGCGGATCCAGCAGAGCGCCGGGGAGACGACTGAAGACGGCCACCATGCCTAAAAGAAAGATGACCAGCTGCCATGCAGCGGGAATGCCCGGCGACCTGGCGAAGGCACGCTCGAAAGGCTGCACCGGCTCAGCCTGCGGCGCAGCCTGGCTGCCAACCGTCATAATGTCACAGCAGCGGGTTCATATGCAGCGGCCGTTTCGCGCATATTATGCGTAAGCTCATCCGCTCCGTGGATGGCTACCACGTAAAGGCCAAACAGGAGCAGCAGCCCGATATTCTGCTGCCGCAAAAGCAACAGGAACAGAACCTTGTTGTGCAGCAACCGGGCGAATTGCGCGTGCGCCAACAAGTAAGCCTGCACGCGGTATTGCACGGAAATCACCGTCAGGAGAGTGAGCGCAGCGATCAGGCCGCCAAGCACGCGTCGCCTTTCGCAGATCAGGACCACCGCGGGTATGGTGAGCAACAGCAGGCGGGCGTCGTAAAAGCGATGGTACACCGGCATGAGCGACAGGACGGCCAACGCGCTGAGTGCCAGCAGGTGAGTGTTCCAAGTGGCCTGGCTGCGCAGTACGGCCACAACCCATACTGTCAGCAGCAGCAGGAAAATACCCTGAGCCACGCGATCGAAAGCGACACTATTCACCAGGTAGATGCTGGTGAGCGCCTGCAGATTGATGTCGCCCACCGACTGCTGGTTCTCCGGCCGGGGGTCGGCGCTGCCCCCGGGAGCGAGCGTTGCCGAAAGGTTGTGCTCGAGGGTGGTCAGCCAGGCAGCGCTGCCGGGATGCTGCTGCAGCACCAGGGCGCCGCATACAAGCAACGCGATCGCACCAGCCGATGCAGCGGCCGCATACTTCGCATGGATTCCCCGCAGCAGCAGGTAGGCGCCGATCAAGGCGCCGATTTGTGGCTTGACGGCCAGGCTGAGCGCCAGCAGAACCGCAGCCAGCGGAAGAAACCGGCCGCGCAGAAAGAGGCTGGTGGCAATCACCAACAGGGAGATTGCGAACGCGGCGGGCTGCCCAAGGATCAACAGGATGCTGCTGGTGGCGAGCACTATAGACACCATGATGGTTCCCAGCCAACGCCATAGGCCAGCGGTCAGCCAGGTCATTGCAGCAGCCGCGGTGACGAATAAGCAGCCGTTCAGCAGGAACCAGAGCAGGCGGGCTGCAGGAAAGGGGAGCGCACCCAGGGGAGATAAGGCGAGAAACGTGGAAGGGGGATACACCGGCACATCGATATCCCAGGAGGGCAGTTCGCCCGCATGCCCACCCGCCTGGTAAAACTGCTGCTCCAGTTGCGCCGTGTCGTAGGGATTGCAGCCGTGCAACAGGCAACGAGCCCCGGTGTACACCGGAACAAAATCATTCGAAGCCTTGAGGACGCGAACAGCGGCACCCCAAAAGAACACAATGGCGGAGAGAGTAAACACAAGCCACTGCAGGTTGGCCTTCTTGAGCTTCATCGCTTCTCTGCAGTCTGCGGCAAGTGCCCCTGACCATCGGTCGCGATGGTCCGCATCGCGCAGGAATCAGAGCCCGGGTGCTGCACGCAAGCTCATCATAATGGCGCGAGTGAGCACTGCCTAGTGAAGCTTATTGTTCCCTGGCCG
>CAZZVD010000045.1:23701-26843 GCA_964657465.1 uncultured Acetobacteraceae bacterium
GGCTGCTGCTGGCTGCTGCCCGCGCCCTTGTAGAGCAAAGGGATGTGCAAGGGCAGTTCGGCCCCGCTGCGTCCGGCTTTACTCTTGATTCCGGGTGCGGCTCCCTTGCTGCCTTCGGCGACGACCGTCCGCTGCGCGTTGAGGCATAGCCAAGTGCCGCGCACATGCTCAAACACGTGGGAAAAGATTCCCTTCTCCTCAAAAGGAGTTTTCTCGCCCTTCCACGTCATGACGTAGGTGCCGTTGACGATGGCCACCTCCCCGACAAAACGGACGCTCACCACTTTCTGTTCCAGCGATTCCGGCTCAGCATTCTTTGCGAAGAGCTGGGCAATCTCCTGATTGCGCGTGGTCACGTCGCCGCTGGCGGATATGCCAATAAACTGGGGAGCGAGCACCAGTTCCAAACCATATTGGTCCCGCTTGGTCAGGGCCGTGTCCCAGCGATCTTCTACCTGCTGCATCTCGTGGAATTCGGGCGGCACGGCAGTTCCTTTTGCCACCGGCGGTGCTTGCGCCACAGCGCTCGCCTGGGCCGCCAGACACACCGCAGCAGCTAAAAAAAGTTTGGCTCCATAATTCGCTCCATAGCAGGAATGCAGTGGCATATGGTTCTGATCTTACCGTTATTGCCGGGCGCAGGCCGAGCATAGGCGGCTCAGAAGCGCAACGCTGTTCCCGGAGTTTGCCTGGTGGCTCATTTGTCCACATTTGCACCTGTCTGGTTAGCCCCATGCGACGGCTGCTGGCGGCAGATTGTGCCCTAAACTGAGGTTGGAGTTTTCCCCATTCATGGCCACACTTTCTGAAGTTTCCTTAGACCGCGGTCTGCCTTCGAGCGTCGAGGCGGAGCGTTCCATCCTCGGCGCCATCCTGCTCGACAATCACGCCTACGATGAAGCCGCGGAAAAACTGCGCGCTGAGGATTTCTTTCTCGACTCGCATCGCCGCATTTACAGTCGCATGGCAGAACTGAAAGACGCGCACCGGGCGATCGACATCGTCACCCTTGCCGAGGAGCTGGCGCGCCGCAAGGAAGTCGAGGCCATCGGTGGCGTAGCTTACCTTGCGTCTCTGACCGAAGGCTTGCCCCGCCGGCCAAGTATCGATGAGTACGTCCGCATCGTGAAAGACAAGTCGCTGGCGCGGCAGCTCATCATCATCTGCAACGGCGCGATTGTACGGGCGGCCGATCAGAGCGAAGACGCGCTGACCACGCTGGATGCTGCGGAATCCGGCTTGCTGGAAGTATCAGAGCGCGGCATCACGCGCGGCTTTGTCGGGATTCCCGAGATCATCAAGACCTCGTTCGGTACCATCGATAATCTTTACGCTCAGCAGCGGGAAGTTACCGGGCTGGCCACGCACTACACCCAGTTTGACAAGATGACCAGCGGCTTGCAGGCGTCTGACCTGATCATCATTGCCGCTCGCCCCAGCATGGGCAAGACCGCTTGGGCGATCAACATCGCAGAGAATGCGGCGGTGCAGGACGGCAAAATCGTGGCTGTCTTCTCGCTCGAAATGTCGAAGGAGTCTCTTCTGCGACGCATGCTTGCTTCGCAGGCGATGGTGTCGATGCAGAAGATTCAGACCGGGTTCATCCCTAAGGCCGATCGCGGCAAGTTGATGGAAGCGCTCGAGCGGCTGGCCGAGGCAAAGATTTTCATCGACGACACGCCGGCCATCGCACTGTCGGAAATGCGGGCCAAGGCGCGTCGTTTGCAGGGCATGCAGGGCGGTCTCGATCTGATCGTGATCGACTATCTGCAGCTGATGACGGCATCGACCTCAGGCGCAAGCGGCAAGCGGCATGAAAATCGCACCCAGGAAGTGTCTGCCATCTCGCGCGGTCTCAAGGCTCTGGCCAAAGAGATGCGCGTGCCCGTAGTGGCCCTGTCCCAGTTGAGTCGTTCGTCGGAAGCGCGCGGCGGGGATAAGAAGCCGATGCTCTCCGATCTTCGCGAATCGGGATCGATCGAGCAGGATGCTGACGTGGTGGCGTTTATTCACCGCGACAGCTACTACAACAAGGACGAGAACGGGGATGACGACTCGGACTCCAAGAACAAGGCAGAGATCATCATCGCCAAGCAACGCAATGGTCCTACTGGCTCAGTGCACCTCGCCTACATCGCGGAATGTACCCGCTTTGAAAATCTTGCCTTTGGCGCCGGTCCGGGAGAGTACTGAGAGAGCCCATGTCTAACCGGCCGGTTTGGGCGGAAATCTCGCGCGGGCGGCTGCTGGCTAATTACCAGACGCTGTGCCGGCTGGCTGGCCCCACCGCTGAACTCATCGCCGTGGTCAAGGCGAATGCTTACGGGCACGATGTGCTGGCGTGTGCCCCCTTGCTGGTATCTGCAGGCGCATCGTGGCTGGGGGTCACTGACGTCCGGGAAGGGGCCGCGGTGCGCCCTCTCTGCCCGGATGCACGCATTCTGTTGATGTCCGGGATTTTTGCCGGTGAAGCGGGTCTGGCCATCGAGCAACGGCTGACCCCGGTCGTCTGGGAACACTGGCACCTTGACCTGTTGGAAGGGGAAGCGGACGCCCGCAAGCTCCCCGCCGGGAGTGTGCCGGTCCATCTTGAGATCGACAGCGGTATGTCCCGGCAGGGTGTACGAGTGTTGAGGCATGACATGCCTGCCCTGGCCCACGAATTATTGGATCGTTTCCATGCAGCTTCCCCGCTTCGGCTGGAAGGGGTGATGACCCATTTCGCAGCGCCCGAGACCATGTATTCTTCCCGCCCGAATGGTCAGTTAGCCGGGTTGGCCGCCGCGGTCCGAGCGATCCTGGCTCAGGGTCTTCGTCCGCAGTGGCTGCATGCCGGCAATTCGTCAAGCTTGATCACGGGGGCTGACCGTCCGGCCCTGGAAGCACTGGCTCGGGGGGCCGGGGCACGCCTGATGATGCGGCCAGGGCTGGCGCTCTACGGCTATGTCGACCGGCTGACCCTCGACGGTACGTCCTGGGCTGGCAGGTCCGGGGACGGCGAGGTACCGGCACTCTCTCCGGTGCTGGCCTGGAAGACTCGGGTCACTTCTCTGCGCACACTCGAACAAGGGGAGACGGCCGGGTACGGCCACACATTCGCGGCCGAAGGCACGACCCGCCTGGCATTGCTGCCGGTCGGGTA
>CAZZVD010000046.1:0-26444 GCA_964657465.1 uncultured Acetobacteraceae bacterium
TCGCCAAAAACGAGCGAGATGTGGGGCACCCGTCATTCCTTGGAAAGAGAGATCTTGTTACCCTGAGGGGCGGTGAAAATGCGGGCTAGCTAATAGCTAGCTAGGGCATGAAGAAGATTTCCTTCATCATGGGGAAGCGCTCACCTGGACGCAAGGGGTCCAGTGGCGCGAAGTAAGGCGCCATCGCCGCCTGCCATCGTGTATTGATCGGATCGGCCTCGATGCGCTTCCAGGTCTGCTCAAAATCCTCCACCTGCATGACAAGACACAGCAACTGATCGCGGCGAAAGATTGAGTACTCCGCGATCCCCGAACGCTTGAGCAGAGCCAGCATCTCCGGCCACACTTTGGCGTGAGCGGCGTCATAAGCCACCTCGGTGCCCGGATTCAAGCGCAATAGAAAAGCAATTCTTTGCATGCGATGTTCCCCTTTACGGTGGCCCAATCTTTGCTCAATTTGCCTTCGGCTCAAGCTTCTCGTAGAGCAGCCTGCGATGAATGCCCAACAGCCGGGCGGCCTCTGCCTTGTTGCCATTTGCCTGTTTCAGGGCGCGATCAATCAGCAGCCGTTCCCATGCCTGGATCGACGCGCGATAGGGCAGGTCCAGCAGTTTTCTCAACCCGTTCTCGCCTGACTCGTCGCTCGCGTTCGTCTCATCGATCGAAAGCATCTCGCCGGTGATGGCGCGACCACCGGCCCTGAGCACGGCGCGTTCGATGATGTGTTCCAACTCGCGAACGTTTCCCGGGTAATGATACCGCTGCAGCTTGAGCAGCGCATCTTCGGTAAACCCGACGGATCGCACATCGTGCCGGGCGCTGTAGGCACCGAGGAAATGATCGGCAAGCGACAGAATGTCAGACCTGCGGTCGCGCAGGGCCGGTAAAAGAATCGGCACTACGCTCAACCGAAAGTACAGGTCACTGCGAAATGTGCCTGCAGTGACCTCATGCTCGAGATTCCGGTTGGTCGCAGCGATCACGCGGCAATCAATCGCAATCGATTGCGCAGCGCCCAGCCTTTCCAGGGTGCGCTCCTGCAGAACACGCAGCAATTTAGGCTGCGTAGTCAGCGGCAGTTCGCCGATCTCATCGAGGAAAATAGATCCGCCGTGAGCACTTTCGAACTTGCCTGCCTTGCGCTGCAGTGCTCCAGTGAACGCTCCTTTTTCGTAGCCAAACAATTCCGATTCGATGAGATTTTCGGGCAGCGCCGCGCAGTTCACCACGATAAAAGGGCCGTCGCGCCGTTCGCTGTGACGGTGAATAGCCCTGGCCACCAGTTCTTTACCGGTGCCCGACTCGCCGGTGATCAGCACCGTAGAACTGCTTTTCGCTACCCTGCCAATCTCTTTGAATACGGTGAGCATGGCCGGGGAAGCACCGATGATGTCTCCACCACGCGGGCTCACGCTCGCGACTTCCTGGCGCAATTGCGCCACTTCCTTCTGGAGTGCGGAGTGGCTAAGCGCACGCTGTATTGTCACCAGCACTTCATCCAGATCGAAGGGTTTGGTAATGAAGTCATACGCGCCCAGTTGAATGGCATCGATCGCGTTATTGCTGTTGCCGTGAGCAGTAATGACGATCACCGGCAAATCCACCAACCGTCCGTCTTCACGAAGCAGTCTGAGCAGGGCGGCGCCATCCATCACCGGCATACGCCAGTCACAAAGGACAAGGTCCCATGGCTGTTGCTGGATCATGGTATACGCTTCACCACCCTGGGAAGCTGTCATGACTGCATATCCCGACTGGGTCAGCGCTTCGGCCAGGCTCTCACGCAGATTGCGCTCGTCGTCCACGATGAGAATGTGTTTCGTCATGAATGTGCACCGCCGGACTGCACAGCTTCCCGGTTCTGCTCATCGAGCAGGCAGGGCAAAACCAACTCAGCCATGGTGCCACCCCCTCCTGCGTTCTGCAGGGTCAGGGTGCCCTCGTGGGCGCGGACAATCTCCTGCGCAATGGACAGCCCCAGACCCGTGCCGCCCGCCTTGGTGGTAAAGAACGGATGGAAAACCCTGGCGGCGACATCTGGATTTAGCCCAGGTCCGTTGTCGACCACGGTAAGCCGTACCTGTTGTGAAGTGGAAGAAAGCGAGACGGCCACAGTCTTCTGCATGGGTGCGCCGCCGTCTCCAAACGCTTCCATGGCATTGCGGATCAGGTTTTCAACGACCTGACGAAGCTTGAGCGCATCGGCCACCATATCTGTGTTGCCGCTGGTGTGCAATTGCAGCTTGATCCCCGCTTGTTCTGCCTCAGGGCCAAGCGACGCCAATAAATCCTGGCAGAGCTGTGCCAGGCTGAATGCCCTCCGCTGCAACTGGATAGGCTTGGCGAAGTAGAGCAGGCGGTCCAGCATAGCGCTCAGCCGGTCGATTTCCTCCAGCGTGAGTTTTGCCGAGCGATCCAGCTGCTCCGGATTCTTGCTGCGCAACGACATCTGCGCCCGCAGATGAATGGTGGCCAGCGGATTGCGCAATTCGTGAGCAACACCGGCGGCTACTTGACCGAGCGCAGCCAGGCGCTCCTTGTGGTGCAACTGATCGACAAGCTGCCGTTCCTTCTCGATCTTCTGCTGCAAAGAAGCGCCCAGGCGGTCGATGCCGGTAAGGATTCCGTTCATTTCCGATGCGCTTACCTGCACCGAGCTCGGCTGGCTCAGGTCCAACTCAAGATCGTGAAGCCTCTTCTGGATAGAAGTGACATCCGCCTGCACCGTGCGCGTGATACGAAAAGCCACGGCGGCACATGCCATGGCAGCAAATGCCAAACAGCTCAGCCCGAGTAATGCGCGCACATCGCCACTGGAATCGACATCGTGAATGCGCTGCATGCCCCACACACTGCCCAGGGTTCTACCATCCAGTACCAGCGGCACAGCTTGGAAAAGAATTACATCTCGTTGCCCGCGAAAGACCTGTGAAGCAGGCCGGGCCGTGGTGGCTGCCTGCTCCGCCACCGAACGGATCGTTGGACGCTCGCGGGGAGGTATGTCCTGCTTTGGCCCGGGCCCGTCGTTGGTAGGGAATGCGTAACCAAGGAGGTTGCCGGTGGCAGAAGAGTAGAAGCCGCCTTCGATGCCCGGATCGCGGCGAAACGCATTCACCGTGAATGGTGACAGGAGGTCACCCGTTGGCGAACCCGGCGCTGCCGCCATTGCCTCGGTTAATGCCTGCCGGTTCGCAGCCGCCGCGGCGCTGAGGTAGTCGTTGGCAAATGCCCTGACGACCGTCACCAGGTGACCTTGTGCCTCGCCCAGCATCGCCGATTGTGTCTGGCGCAGCAACAGGAAGAAGCCTGTCAGGGCCGATACCAACAACAGGCACACCATCAGCGCCAGCAGCAGGATGCGGCCACGGAGACTGCGAACCACGCGCGTTGGTGGTAAACGGTTCATGCCTGTGCCTGCTCGCTCGGACGATGATATAGGGGAAGGAGCTCACTTCCTCCTCAGGATGCGCTTACAGGTGATCGATCGCCTTAACCAGTGCATCCGCTGCGCGAAGGCACTCGTGAGCCAGAGCCCAGGTCTTCTGCTCAATCGCCTGTTCTGCAGTAGCCAGCGACCGGCTCGCCAGCTCCAGCAGAACACCGGCAGAGGACGTGCGCCCTCGACGTCCGGGAAACTTGTTTGCCAATGTGTGCGCAACCCGTTCCGATTGATGTTTCAGATCATGCTGTAAATGCCGATGCAAATCGTTCTCGGCTTCTTGCGTGAGGGGCACCAGAGATCTGTGAGGAGCAGCCGAAAGGCTGACGAAGCATAGATGCTCGAGAGCACGCGCCACCTCGGCGGTAACTCGCGCAGGGGTTTCGGCGTCGCGGAACATCTGCACGCAACGCGCGTACAGGGTAGCCAGCGATTGCGGACCGGCTTGCAATGCCGCAGACGATGTGGCTTCGCCGGGGCGAATAGCCAGCAGCGTGGCCACGCGCGCCAGGTGCTGAAAGGCTCTGCGTTGATCATGCAGCCCCTCCTCCCTGACACCCTCTTTAGATTTCTCATCGTGTTTAGGAGGATGGTGTTTGGGTCCCTTGCCTGCAGCTTTCTTGCTGGCAGACTTCTTCGCCGCTTTTTTCATGGCCTTGGCCGGTGCTTTTGCAGGACTTGCCGACTTTGCGAGGCTTAATGCTTTGGACATCCACATCTCCTTAGGAATGCGACGCAACGGCGGCAGTAGCGCCCTGCGCCGGTTGTGTATTGGTCACCAGCAATTGAAACATTGCCGCACCGATCAGAGCCACCACCGCGAACGCGACGAAGGTAGTGCCGAAACCAAAATGCTGCAGCACCACGCCGGAAACGACCGGACCGGCGACCCCGCCGATGGCTTGCGCCGTAGCAAATATACCCAGCAGCGAGTTGAACTTGCCTTTACCCTGGGTCAGGTCCGCGGCAAAGGCGATGATGGCAACGCTATAGATGCCGGCGCCGATGCCGTCGAGCGCTTGCAGAAAGACTACAGTGTGCGGGTTACGCGTAAGCGTGTACGACAAGATGCGCAAAGGAAGAACCCAGAACGCGACCGCCATAATGGGCTTGCGTCCCCATGAATCGCAAAGCCGGCCAGTTGCCCACGCCACCGGGACCATCACCATCTGCGCAGAAAGGACAGTAAAGGTGGTGAGCGCGTTCGAGCCGCCCAATTGTTTGATGTACAACGCCGTTACCGGCAGGATGGGCGCATTCGCCAAGTGAAAGATGCCAACCGCGACCAGCAGCATGAACACGGCCCGATCCTTTAAAATCGCACTCCATTTCTCTTCAGCCGGCTTGCTTGCGGCAGCCGTAACGTCTTCGTCAAGTTCATCCCGCCGTATGCAATACACGGAAAACGCACCGGCAATCGAAGCCATGGCTACCGCATAGAAAATGGACGCACTGCCGAAAGCACGGACGGCCACGAACGCCAGTAAAGCGGCAACGATATTGCCGGCATGATTCCAGCCCTGATTCTCCCCCAGCATGCGGTTGAGCGCGCGGTGGCCAACCAGTGCAAGGGCGAGCGCGCCCAGCACCGGGATGAACACACTGGCCGCGACGCCGGAAAGAAAGAGCAACGGATCGATCCAGAAAGCAGTGCGCGGCACAAAAGGGATGGCGCCAAAACACAAACCTACGGCGACCGATGCGAGGAAGAACAGGAGCCGCCGGTTCTTGAACTGGTCGACAAGAATACCAGCAGGGGTTTGAAACAGCAGCGTACCTAAACCCAGTAGGGCGGTGGCAAGCCCAATCTGGTCATAACGCCACCGTGCCTCCTTCAAAAACGTATTCAGGATCGGCAGCACGACTCCCACGGCTTCTGCTTGAAAAAAATTTGCAGCATTCAGCCCAAAACGGCTGCGAGCGGACGGTTTCGCTGGAGAGGGTTCGCGTGCCATATTTTTACTAAGAGCACCTGGCATGCCATTTTGGAGCGATGCCCGACCGCTTGTTTGCAGGGTTTTCACCAGTATCTTGTGACGCGGACCCCTAAAGTGTTCGCTTTCCCCACGCCGGCGTGCGACCAGCGTACACATCCACCGGATCGGTTGAATCCAAACCCTCAAAAGCAGCCCGTATGTGGCGTTCTGCCTCTTCCCATCCTCTGGCCTTCCAATTGCATTACGCCAGGCAAGCAGGCTTGGACTTTGCGGCCACCGCCATCACACCGTTCGTGTTGTACAAAGGAACCGTGGGCTGCAAGCAGTGCGCATCCGACAATCTGGTACCAATGAAGATGAGGAAAATCGTTCGATGCTATCGCACCTTCTGCTGCCTTTGATAGTTATGGTCAGCATTGGGCTGATGCTGATTCGCCCACACGGCATACCGGAGGTTTATTGGATTGGTGGCGGCGCACTTTTGCTGATCATCCTGCGACTGATTCCGCTGCGAGCGGCAGGTAAGGCGGTCGCGGAAGGTACAGACGTTTACCTGTTCCTCATCGGCATGATGTTACTGTCGGAACTCGCACGCGAGCAGGGCGTGTTCGACTGGCTGTCTGCCCTGGCGGTTCGCAGCGCAAGGGGTTCAACCGCCCGGTTGTTTACCCTGGTCTACGGCATCGGCACTGTTGTGACAATTTTCATGTCGAATGATGCGACCGCTGTGGTGCTCACTCCGGCGATTTTAACTGCGGTTAGAAAAGCAAAGGTGCAGCCGCTCCCCTGTCTGTTTGCCTGTGCGTTAATCGCGAATGCGGCTTCGTTCGTGCTGCCTATATCAAACCCTGCCAATCTGGTGGTGTTTCACCAGGGAATGCCGCCACTGGGGCGTTGGCTCCTCTCCTTCGGCCTGCCCTCCCTGCTTTCCATTGCGGCCACTTATGCCGTTATGCGGATCGTCTTCCGCAGTGATCTGAAGATGAAAATGCAAGAAACAACCGATGGGCAACTCCTGAGCGGCAACGGAAAACTAGTGCTGGTGGGCCTGGGGTTGATGGTCGCGGTGCTCCTCGGCGCGTCAGCTCTGAATAAAGATCTCGGCCTACCCGCATGCATCGCCGCCCTTATTGTCGCCGCAACTGTTTCGTTCAGGGCGCGCAGCAACCCCTGGCCTCTCTTCAAAAGCATAAGTTGGGAAACCCTTGCGCTCGTAGCCGGGCTGTTCGTGATGGTAGACGCGGTCGAAGATGCCGGCGCGCTCCGCTTTACAACGGCTGCCCTTCACTGGGCACAGGAACTGGCGCCTGCGCTGGGAGCGGTGGTCACCGGCTTTGCAGTGGGCGTAGCGAATAACGTGGTCAACAATCTGCCCCTTGGACTCATCGCCGGAGGCACGCTGCAAGCTGCTCACGCAAAAGGATTGCTCGCCAACGCCGTCCTGATCGGGGTCGACCTGGGGCCAAATCTTTCCGTGACCGGCTCTCTCGCCACGATCCTCTGGTTGATCGCGCTGCGTAGAGAAAAGCTGGATGTGAGCTTCCGGGCCTTCCTGAAGGTCGGTGTGCTAGCGATGCCGGCAGCCATGATAGCGGCGCTCAGCGGCGCTCTGCTCGAACACACGCTCGCTCACCTCTTCTAACCGGAAACGGACTATGCAGCGTCCCAAACGTTCGGAGCGGAAGCAGCGGCTACTGCTTTCGCGGGCAGGACCATGCATTCGGGCTCGATGCCAATCACATGCCAGCCCGGATTATCGTTGACTGCGACGGACATGGCTGCCACGGGCGTAGCGCAGCGCAAGTAAAAAACCTGTTTGCGGGTCGGGCCGTTCTTATGATCTGAACCCGAGCGGGTAAGCAGTACGCAATATAGGCTCATACCGACCTCGAATGACCTAGGATGCAGGCGGGCTCAAAATCGTCTCCTTTGCCCAGGAATAATTTGGGCGCGTACATCAGCACAGCCAGGTCAAACTTGCTGATTTGTGCGGATATGTCTGAACGCCTGCAGGGAATGCCCCGCAGCCTCCGGACGTGCCTATTTTGGTTGAAGGGTGATTCGCCGAAAGATGGAGGCGCGGGTCGGAATGGGGCACACGCATAAAGGTTTTGCAGACTATTAAGGAGTTCCTTTTAAGTCTATTATTTGCAATAAGATTTCATCTCCGTTCCCCGTTTTTTCCGCTTTTAATCCGCCGTGTGCATCCGTAATCGTTTCGAACACTCCGACGATGCGACCAGTCGGCAAACAACCATCGTAGGCGCTCATTAGAAATGTCATGTTCCCGCCCACGAATTTTGTGGACTAAGGACGGATTAGCGGTCAGGATTGGTGACCCGGTCGGGCCGCCACGAAGGTGCGCGGTAGTGCCCGGCCGGCATGCTTCCAGTCCTGACCTCCAGTGACATTGGGAGCGTAGCAAGGAGGGGCGCGACAATGCTAGAGAGATTCGTGAGAACCTTCCACGCAGCGCATGCAGTCCCCTAGGGACTGATTCCGTTACGCGGGGGGGAAACGCTTCGAGTGGGTTGTTTTCACGCAGCCTTTTCAACCCGTGCGCTCTTACTCTTGTCAAGCGCTTGGACGGTGGAATTGCGACAGTACTCGCCAATTGCAGGGGCGCAATGGCCAGTACAGAACGGAGACTCACCCACGACCCCCGCCGCGTTGCTTGTGACCGTTCCTCTACCCTTTCATCATCCTCGGTGAAATGAGATTCCCAACCAAAGGGTTGCTCAGTAGCTCATTTTTTCATTTATGAGTGCCCGTCCGACACCAGCGGAACCCGGGTAGACGGACGTGCTAATCACCGGCGATTCAGAAGGTGCTTTCCAGTAACGGATGCGAAGCTCTACTGCCATCCTTACGAGATCCGCGAGCGAATTCGCAGCCATCTTTTGCATAATTTGACTTCGATGGATCTGCAAAGTCACCTCGCTAATTTGCAGAAGTGCGGCCGCCTGCTTGTTCAGAAGACCTCCAATGACGAGCGGAAGCACTTGTCGTTGTCGAGGCGTCAGCAGGGATAACCTCTCCTCAAGCAGATCCCTGCGCGCACGCTTTTGCCTGAGGACACGATCCTGCGCCAGCGCAGCTTCGATAGCCTTCTGTAAGACCGTCGTGTTGACCGGTCTGGCTAAACATTCAATTGCTCCTGCCTTCATCGCTGCGACTGTTGACTCAACATTGCTAAACCCACCCAGGAAGATAATCGGTGGGTGCTTCCGTGGATCCAGTTGTCGTTTCAATTCCAAGCCGCTGAATTCCTTCATGTCCATTTCGACTACAAGACACGAACATACTTCAGATCGGCTGTGAGCAAGAAACTGAGCCGCCGAAGCGAAACCTATCGCTTCGATTTCGACAGAAGAGAAAAAGCGCAAGAGTGCTTCTCGCAGTTCCTGATCATCCTCAACTAGGTAAACCAACTCGCCTGTTCCTTTCACAAGTTCCTCCCGTAAATGATCGCTATGGGCCCCATGTTGAATTCTCCGTCTCCGCGTTTTTAATCCGCCGACGTCTCCCGCTCGCTCGGCCAGGCGCTAAGTTCGGTTGACGTTGGTTCGGAAGTTGCCTCAGTCTCGACAACAATTCACCTGGAGAGGGCCTCGGTTACAAGGCCTTCAAGTAGATCGATAGAACTGACAACCTTGCACCTAAACCTGAAACCTTTAAAGAAGCGACCTATAACTTGTCTTAGCCGCTTCCGCTGATCGGAGCCGGCACGCCCGAGTCGACCGAAATGACCTCGTACTTCAACAAGTCGAATCTTAGGACTTGGTTTCGGTAAAGCAATTCGGCCACCAGCATCCTCAGATAACATTTCTCTTCACACTCCGGGCAGCACAGACCTGCCCGCGTGTGTGTGGACTCGTCGGAGTAAGGGTCAGCCGCAGGCTTGCTATTTGCATTCATATTCGGTCTCCCTTCCCTCAGGACATCAGATTCTGGCGAAATCAGCTATTGATCTTGCTCCAGCGTAGCTAGTGAAGAAGAGAAGCATCAGGCCAGAAACAACGGTAATGATGGCAACGATTACATCGCGACTTGTCGCTGACATTGTCATTTGGCTATCCTCAATTACCAGATCACCTCTGAAGACCGAGGTGTGGCTGGTTACAACAGGATTCGGAATACGTCACCCTCTGATTAGGCAAGAACGCGTAACTTTGATCCATAGGACGAAAGTATCGATCAACACTTAAGGATCAGAAAGCTTGAAGAACTTTATATAACCTTGTGTCTTCAGCACCCTGTTGAGTCGAGCCCGAACTCGGGAGGTGCTCCGATTGGCGGCCAGGCGGACATCGCTCAACACGCCGGTGCCCCCGAAGCGGCAAAGACCATTATCCCGCTGTGTAATGAGTTTGAAAATCCCGCACACGCCAGGGATCGCCTCGGCAGAAAGGTAGCAACCGATACCTTTGGACGATAGAACAACCTCCTAAAGCTATGGCTTAATGTCGATATCGAGTTCTACCTCAACCGCTTTGGGCAGCCCCACGGCGCTGGGAACCGATCGAGGAAGTGGAGACTGGTATGGCAAGCAAAAAGACAACCAATATGGGAGCTTCTCAAAGAATCGGGACAGCTGGCAGCTGGCACAGGCCTGGATGTCTTAAAGGCAGAGGAAATGTAGGACGCCATGAGTGGGAATAGCCGGCCCGCGATCAAGCCTTCGACTGTCGAATGCTCACACTTTCGGATAGGTTTGTCGTGCCCAGAGTGTGAAGAGCGATCCTCTCTGAGGATGCTGGTAGCCGAATTGCTGCGAAAAAACCAGGTCCTCAGGTCTACTCTGATAGAAGCACAAGGTCACATATCAAGCGCCTACATGGCTTAAGAGGGGCTGAGAGGCGCCCACACGAGGTTTCTGCTAGCATTCCTCATTCCCCCGGCAGACAAGAAACGATTCATGTGCCTGGAGCGCCGCTATCGATTCTTGTTGACGTTTGAAAGTCGGGTTAAAACTGCTTCCGTTGCCGATGAAGATCAAAACGATGACTCGTGTCGTGCACTCTGTCAATCGGCGCGGGTCCGCGTCCCAGCGCTTCCGACAACGTGTGATGGTTGGACTCCTCCTCCTGGGGGTCTTTGTTTCCGGTTGCAGAAAGTCTGCGCAACCCGTGACCATCACATTTCTCGACCCTGAAAGCCAGGGAGTTCCGGGCGACCATCGGATGATCTCGGACGTCTTAGAGGAGTTCACACGAGAAACAGGCATTCGCGTCAACGACCTTCCCACGCCGGAGGACAACGGATCGAAACTCGATGTTGCCATGGATTTGCTCCGCAGCGGAGCTACTTCCCCTGATGTTTATGGGGTTGACACGATCTGGGCTGGGACCATGGGTGAATACCTCGTTGACCTGCGACCCTATTTTGCCCCGGAGATTGCCGCGCAGGATCGCGAGCTGATCGACAGCTACATGGTGCAGGGGAGGCTTGTGGCAATGCCCTATAACCCGAACGTCGAGGTGTTGGTGTATCGGACGGACCTGCTCGCCGAGTACGGGTACAAGACACCACCCAGAACCTGGGATGAGCTTGAGAAGATGGCCGTGCGGATACAGGCTGGAGAGCGCGCGAAGGGGAACAAGGAGTTTTGGGCCTTTGTCTGGTCCGGCGCGATCACATCGGAAAGCGAAGCGCTCATCGGCGAAGGGCTCGAATGGCAAGCAGCGGAAGGAGGAGGCCACATCATCGAGTCCGACGGCCGGATCAGCGTCAACAATCAGGATGTTGTGCGGGCCTGGGAACGAGCGGCTCGCTGGGTAGGTTGGATTTCACCGCCAAGCGTGATCTCTTATACAACTACGGACGCAGAGAATGTGTTCTGGGTTTCCGGCAGCGCTGCATTTCAGATCGAATGGTCGCAGACGTATGAGGTTGGAGTAGCAGACAAGCCGTTCCGCGACAAAATTGGAGTGACCAGCCTCCCCGCTGGAAAGACTGCGCGGGTCGCCGACCTGGGAGCCTACTCTTTGGGAATATCCCGCACTTCAGCCCACCGCGCCGAAGCCGTTAAACTCATCCAGTTTCTCATTCACAAGCAGGCACAATCCATAGCTTCTCCACATCTTGAAAAGGGGGGTCGCAAAGTCGAGTACTTCGAAGTTCCATTGGTGATGACAAAAATCTATCCCTGGTGGTGCAAGGCCGGCGATTCGGCAGGAAGCACTGTCGTCTTGCGTCCCTCTACTGTTGCCCGATCAAATTATCAGAAGGTCTCCAAAGCCTATTCCAAGGCACTGCATTCGGTGCTGACGCACCAGTCGACCGCGCCGGCTGCAACAGCGGCTTTAGAGAGCGAGCTCGGCCGAATAATGGTTCCTGACAAGGCTCAACCGGTAGCGGGCTCGCGCTGAGATGAATCGACTGCGCCTCAATATTGGCCCACGCCTGCTTCTATGCTCCGCGCTCATTATCGTTACAATGCTTGCGGGGGACGTAATTGTTCTATGGCAATTCCACATCGTCCGCGCACAAGCAGAGCGACTCAATGCATACGACGAGGAGTTGGTAACTGTTTTACGGGTTCATTCAGACCTGCTGACCTTTCGCGACGCACTTGAGTCGCTTGCGAACGCGAAGAACTCCGAACGACTGAAGATAGACACTCAATCGATGAGCGACGCATTTGCAGAGGACGTGCGACTCGCCAAGAATGCGCTCATAGCCGTGCGTTCCGACAGGACCTCTGACCCGACGAACCTCCCTACCCTTGCAGTCATACTGTCGACGCTCCGATCGCAGGCCGCGTCAATAATCGACCTGGCGGATGCAAATGATTGGAACGCATTGCAAATGCGGCTTGCCAACAAGTTACGCCCGCTCGAATTCAACAGCTCCAGCCTGGCAGAGCGAGTGGACCGCGAAGTAAAGACGGAACACATCGAAGCTGTGACCAATATCCGTGAGGTGCAGCATCGTATTTTTATTGTTGTGCCCGCCACTGTCGTGCTTACCTTATTGATTGCCGGAGCGCTGGGGCTTTTGATTACCCGCAGCATCACCCGGCCACTTGAACACCTGGTTGAAGGTTCAAAGATGTTGGCAAGGGGCGATTTCAAACATCGGGTTCCGATCCACGGAGAGGATGAGCTTGCCCAGCTTGGGCGGGTATCAAATGATACAGCGAGGCGATTGCAGGATCTCTACGAGAGCCTGCAAAGCAGCGAGGATCGACTTCGCCGAGTCATCAACACCATTCCCGCTCATGTGTGGAGCACTCTGCCGGATGGTTCCGTGGACTTCATCAATCAGCGCTTGCTCGAATCGACCGGGCTATCGATCGAGGCACTGCTTGGATCCGGTTGGCTATCGATTGTTCATCCGGAGGATCGTACTGGATTTATCACGAAGTGGAAATCCGCATTGACCGCAGGAGAACCCGCAGAGATTGAAGCCCGCTTTTGGACCGCACAGCACAACTATCGGTCGCTGCTTGTACGCAACGTGCCTTTGCGTGATGGTCATGGCGAGATAGTGAAGTGGTACGGGACAGGCATCGACATAGAGGATCGGAAACGTGCCGAAGAGTCATTGCGCAAGGCGCAAGCGGATCTCGCACACGCGAATCGCGTGACTACGATGGGAGAACTCAGCGCGTCCCTTGCACACGAGATTAATCAACCGATTAGCGGCGCCGTCACAAACGCGTCGACCTGCCTGCGCAGGCTCGATCGCGCGGAGCCTGATATTGAAGGGGCTCGGATCGCAGCTTCGCGGGTCATTCGAGATGCAAACAGAGCGGCGGATATTATCGATCGAATCAAGCTACTTTTCAAGAAGGGTGTTGTGACGAAGGCGCCCCTCGATGTCAACGAGGTGATTCGAGAGATGGAGATTCTTCTGCACACCGAGGCGATCCAACACTCGGTTTCCGTACAAACAAAGCTCGCAGCCGATCTACCTCTCATTGCGGGAGACCGCGTTCAACTGCAACAGGTATTGATGAACTTAATGATCAACAGCATCGACGCAATGAAGGCCGTCGACGGTCCGCGTCTACTCACGCTGGGCACGCTCAATAATAGCGCCGGACAGCTTTTGGTATCGATCGCCGACACTGGCATCGGGCTTCCCGCTCACCAAGCCGATCAGATTTTCAACCCTTTCTTTACGACCAAGGAACACGGTACCGGTATGGGCCTTCGCATCAGTCAATCGATTATTGAGGCTCACGGTGGCCGGCTCTGGGCCACGGACAACCATCCTCGCGGCGCAAGCTTCCAGTTCACGCTGGCTGTTTCCTCAAATCGGGGGGTCGATCATGAACAACCGCTTGAGTGACAATCCTTGAGCTGCGACATAAGCAGACCTGCGGATTCCTGAGCGCGCGAGAGGCAATACCAAAGAACAATAGACAGGCCTTTAGGGAAGGACCATAGTCTTGTTGTAAATCGCTTACGGAGACGGCAAGGCCAACATCTTTTCCGCTAAACCGAGACGTTACAATGAATATGGCGCAAACGCTTAGCTATGCAGCAGGGGCATTCTCAATGTCGAGTGACCTCCCAATCGTTTTCATTGTTGATGATGACGTATCTGTGCGCGAATCGCTGGAACTATTGATTCGAGATCAGAATTGGAAGGCGGAGATTTTCGCCTCCGCGCAGGACTTTCTTGCCCACCCCCGAAAGCGTGTTCCGAGCTGTCTCGTCCTTGACCTTTCCCTTCCAGGACTGAACGGTCTTGAGTTGCAGAAACAGCTTGCGGTTGAACACAATGAAATTCCAATCATTTTCATCAGTGGTTACGGTGATGTTCCTAAGTCAGTCCAGGCCATGAAAGCCGGTGCGCTTGAATTTCTCACCAAGCCAATCGATGACGACGCTTTGGTGATTGCCATCCAAAACGCCCTGCAACGGAGCAGTCGACTCCTCGCCCAAAACGCTGAGATGCAGGCACTTCGTGGGCGCTACGCCTCACTTACGCCCCGGGAACGGCAGGTGATGGCATTGGTCGCCTCCGGGTTGCCGAATAAACAAGTAGGGGGCGAGCTCAGCATTAGTGAAATCACAGTCAAGGCGCACCGTCGAGAAGCCATGCAAAAGATGCAAGCCAATTCCCTTGCGGACCTCGTGAGGATGGCGGGTAAACTCAGGCTTGCGAGGCTGTGAACCCAGGATCTCCTGTGGGAGCGAGAGAACTTGCACAAGACTCCCCGTGCCGATGATTTCGAATCAGCGAAACCGGAGTTACTCTAATCCAGGCCTTGCAGCTTTGCGATAGGTCCTTGTCGTCCAAAATCACCATCCGATCAAGAGCCAACACCTAAGGACAATGGTGCTCCTGCGCTGAGTCCGCGATCATATGTATTAAGACGCTCCACAAGAGCAAGAGCTCGCGAGAGTTTTGAACGGCTCAGTGTACCGTCAGCTTGAGGCTTTTCACATAGAGCTTCGAACTCGGTTCAACGAGGATCAACGGAGCTGTCGTTCCTTTCTCTAAAAGATATCCATGAATATTGCGCGTTTGGTTTCCGTAATCGACGACGACGAATCAGTACGTGAGTCGCTGCCTGACCTGCTTAAGGAATTTGGATATGATGCCTGCGCATTTTCGTCTCCGCAGGAGTTCCTGACCTCCGACTGTGTCGCGAGGACCAAATGCTTGATTCTCGACATCAACATGCCTGGGACTTCGGGTATCGATTTTTATCACCAGCTCAAACAACAAAAGCGGAAGGTTCCGGTCATCTTTATTACGGCGAGAAAGGATGAAGCCGTGCGCTTGCGCCTACTCGAGCGAGGAGCGGTCGAGTGTCTGTTTAAGCCGTTCAGCGATACAGCTTTGCTGGCAGCGCTCAACGCGGCCTTTCTGTTTAAATGAGTCACGTTACCGAAGGAGACCTGAAAAAAGCTCGGATATTGGGGCGGACCGTCCAAAACATACCGCTCCCGTGCTCTACAGTGCAGAATTGGGACCGTACATTCGAAGCGCAGCGGGGCGAGGCCTAAATACTACACCCGCATCACCCAGCCCGGCGCGATCCTCGCGGTTAGCCCACGGTCAGCCCGGATTTCTCACCACGACTGTCCGGAGACAACCACAATGCCCTCACCCCTGGACGGGTGCCCCATGTTCGCCGACTCCGGCGTACGTGGGTTGAAGATGACGTTTTTTCCGATGTTTTTAGTAAGTGGACTGAGAACGTTTGAGTTCCGTTCTTCTGGAGCTCTTAACAGTTGATGTCACAACGCTGGCCGATGGCCAGGGCACCCGCTATCGGGCAGAGCTCAACGTCAAACTTCGCGGCCTGGAAACCATGAGCCCTGAAGACGTGAAGAAGATCATCGACACGGTGATCGCCGATCCCGCCACCGCGTCAGCCGTGAGCAAGACGGTGACCATTTATCCGCCGTCGAGGGCTGGGGGAATGTGGAAGAGGCCGGCTGTGCCGGCTTCTTCCAAGAAGCGTTGCGATGGGTTGGACAGCCTCACCTTCCACGCTTTGCACGGCTTCGGCATTTCCATGATCCTGTTTTAACCTCGGCCTCTGCAATGGCGAGCAGGTTACCCGTCTGGATTCGGCTCATGGCTGCCCATAAACCTGCAGGCTATGGCGAGCGTGAAGCGCGGTCCTGCACCACCATTTCAACTTAGCTTCCGAGCGCCGATGGAATGCCTTCTGGTGACCACTCTCAAAGAAGGACCAGTGTGGACGTACGACAAAGCCCATCGGGTTTGCCTCGATTCGATCCAAAAGCTCAGCCAGTTCCACGGTGCGCGATTTCAGAGCCGCAAAATTAAACTTGAATGCCTTATCCGGCGTTTTGTCTTGCGCCGCCGCTAGGAGTGCATCGGCATAGCTTTGGGTGGTCGCTTTTCTGCCATAGCTAATCTCTTTTTACACCAGGCCTTGATTACCAGGCAGTCCGGATACTTGGCGTGCCTGTTCCAACGTCAGCTTTGGATCCTGCACCGATCGTAAGACGGCCCTTGCCGATTTCTGAATCTACGGTCACCTGGGCTTTGCAGATGGTCAAATTGCATACCAGTATGGCGAATAGAACAAGACACAGTTTGGATGGCAACATGTCACGATTTTTGCACGGCTACGGAAAGACGGGAACAGACAACCCTTCGCGGCCCGATCAGAACCGTAACCTCCGACAACGTCCAACTAGACTTCAGAAACGCCGTTCGGTCAGAAGTGCTTCTGGCATCACCTCCTCTACGACCCTGGCGCGCGAGAAATGTCGCGTGATTTTGAAGTGTGCGAACGGATGATGCCAACCGGCTTTCAAGGGTCGGCGTCTAAGCTGAGCGAGGAGGACGGGATATTGATCAAAGCTTTTCTTCTAATGTTGCTCATGTCATCCGCTGGCGCGGGACTGACTGCTGGAGCGCAGCAAGAGAAGCCTTATAAGGCCAGCGTCGATCCCTGCGACGGAAGTGGAACCGTCGTTCAAATACGAGATTGTGAGAACAATCGGGTAGCGGATGCGGACCAAAGACTCAATACTCTCTATGGCCAGATCTTGAGTCGTCTGTCCCATACTGACGAGCAAACACTTCGCAGCCTGGAAATAACTTGGATCGCGTATCGCGACGGACAGTGTAAAGCGGAGGGTCTTCAATATGCGGGAGGCACTCTCCAGCCCATTGTGACCCAAGCTTGCATGGCCAAAGAAACAGAGTTTAGGATCAAAGACCTTCATGCCGCTTACGACGGGCCGTAAGGAGACTTGAGGTTCATCGTTGAACTCTCAGTGCCCACCCGGAGTTGTGAACAGAATGAGATTTTCTATGAAGACAGGTCTTCGTCACATAGCCGGATTGGACGCGTGCCGCGCCCGGATCCCAGACAAAGTAATCGAGATGCAGATAGCAAATATTCCACTGAACTCGCGCAACACTTTCGGTACTAATAAGCAGCCGTTATTCCAAGGTAAGTTAAACAGAGAAATCTTTTTCCGCAAAAAAGTTGCAATCCGCGATCGACCGAAGTTGACGAGCACTTAGATTCCACATGATCCGCCGAGCGTGCGACGGCGCAGCCATCGTTGTTCGAGAGAACGATCACGGGAACGCTTTCGAGATCGGGACGGAAGACCCGTTCGCAGGAGACGTAGAAGTTGTTGCAGCCGACGTGCCCGAAGACCTCTTCCATGTCTCATCCTGGGTTGTACAAACCTTTAGCATCCCGTCCCGTTTGCCTGTCATCAAAAGATAGACCAGCACACATTCCGAACACATCGGACCTTCGCATCCGGTCGTATTCTCCCCATGCCTTCACACAGCATGATAAGTTCAGCCGGTGTTTGAACGTGGTCGCGCCCCGTTTTCCGATTTGCGGCACTTTCCTGGCGCGCATCGCCGATGAACTGACGTATAGAGTGAGGCAGACATCGATGACAGGTAATACAACGCTCGATCAAGTACGGCTTTTTCAAAACGAGTTAACTGAGATCCGGCACGACATTCATGCCCACCCAGAGATCGGCTTCGAAGAGCGTCGTACCTCTGAATTGGTCGCCGCGAAGCTCCGCGAGTGGGGAGTCGAAGTGACAGAAGGCATCGGTCTGACTGGTGTTGTGGGAACCATCCGAGGTGATCGATCAGGTACACGTTCTATCGGTCTCCGTGCGGACATGGACGCGCTTCCAATTCACGAACTTACTGGCTTGTCTTATGCATCTCGGACGGATGGCAAGATGCACGCCTGCGGCCATGACGGTCATACGACCCTACTTCTGGGCGCTGCGCGGTATCTCTCTCAAAACCGAGACTTCGCCGGTACGGTACGTTTCATCTTCCAGCCCGCGGAGGAAGGTCTCGGCGGAGCATCGGCCATGTTGAAAGATGGCTTGTTTAAGCGCTTTCCTTGCGACGCTGTCTATGGCTTGCATACCGCGCCGGGTCTGCCGGCCGGTATGTTCGCCATCCTGGCGGGACCTCTTATGGCCGGAGTTGATCGGTTTGAGGTGAGTTTTAGGGGAACTGGAGGCCATGGCGGCCTATCGCCCAGTTCGACCACCGATCTTACGATTGTCCAGGCAAAGTACGTGTTAGCCCTTCACGCCATTGTCGAAGATGAGGTTCCACAAGTGGAAAGGGCAAGCATTCGCGTGGGCTATATATCGGGCGGCCAGCGCACAGCTTTATCGGTCATGCCTTCAGAACTCTCTTTGGGAGGCACAACACGGCTCTTCTCTCTCGAAATTCAGGCTTTACTTAAACGCCGGATTGGGCAGCTCGCGCATTCGTTGGCGGCCGAGCACGGGGCTACGGCAGAGGTAAAGTTATGGCGCACCAGCCCACCGCTAATCAACCCTGTCCAGCAGACCAACTTCGCGATTGAAGCAGCGGTGGCCGTAGTTGGTAAACAGAAAGTAGTGACTGCAGGTGAGCCGGTTAATGCCGGCGAGGACTTCGCCTTCATGCTGGAAGCGCGTCCGGGTGCATTCATTTTTCTCGGAAATGGAATTGCGTCGGATGGCAGTTTCCAGTCGATCCACACTCCTCTTTATGACTTCAACGACGAGGTCATACCAACCGGCGTTGCTTACTGGGTGAGTTTGGTGCAAAAGCAACTTAAGGCCGAAAACAGCTAACAGAGCTTGACTCAACCCCGGCAACGCCCAAGGGGGAAATAGGAAGTACATCTAAATTCTCTCCTTCGGACCGCTCGTAACCTTATGACTCAGTGGACTTCAATCATCGCCCGCACTCGTGGTGTTCCCGCACGCAACGCAGCCCTACGCTCTTTGCACCTCTCGCATCCCGTCAAACAAAACATCCGTGGCTCCTGCCAATGCCACGCTTCACTGCCAAACCCGCCGACTATCCAGTCGTCCTTTGCAATCCTCATCGAAAAACACCCGTTACAAAGCTTTTTTCTCTTAGTCGCCTGTTATCGTATAGTTCCCGCAGAGTAACTTCAGGTTACTTCGCAGCTCCCATTCTGGGGTGACGTGTCATCCCTCAACCCGATGCGTAGCAGCGTGCTCTTGCTCCCGGTCAGCACAGCTCTCGATGGAAGCCACAGCACGAAAGTGCAGCTTCTCCTCGTATGAGCTAGAAGGATTAAAATAACTCAATTTTCTGAAGAAGATGGAGGCGCGGGTCGGAATCGAACCGACGCATAAAGGTTTTGCAGACCTCTCCCTTACCGCTTGGGTACCGCGCCATCTCCAACTCATTGTACTGCTCAGCCGTTCAAAACCTCGACTGCCCCATGCGAACTTTCGGCCCACTTGGGGCCGACACACGCGCAAACTGGAGAGTTTCCCGGTTCAACGGCAATCACTTCGCGCAATCCGGGGAGGACTTCAAGGAAGCCGGCCATGCTAATCATGAACGGCTTGCGACAGATTGAGCCGACTGGAGCGGGAGACGGGACTTGAACCCGCGACCCTCGCCTTGGCAAGGCGATGCTCTACCACTGAGCTACTCCCGCATACGTACTAAGGCAGTATAACGGGCGCCTTCCACGCGGTCAACGAATCGGCCCGGGCGAGGCACCCAGGTAGTCGCAGATCGCTTCCAGTTGGTTCGCAAATCCGGTCGTCGTATCCACCACAAGGGCTGCACGCCGAATTGGCTCGAAGCGTTCTCGAAGCACCCGGTACAGCGCAGGGCCGCGGTTTTTAGCTGGATGGGCGGCATCGCTCTGCGTCAGCCGCGCCTCGGCAATCGCGTCCGCGGCTCGCAGGTGCAAAATACGCCATGCAGCGCCAGCGCTTTCTGCTGCCAGCACCACCTGTTCGATTTGCCTCTCCAGAGAAAAAGTGCGCCCATCGAAAAAGATGTAACGGGCAGCCCCCTGCGCCGTCAGGTAGCCAGCGGCAGCCAGCATGGCCTCCACGCACAAATCATCCTGCTGGGCGGTGTAGTCGGTGAGGTGTCCCGGAAACAAGGCCGCACGCACCCGATCCTTGTCCAGGATGGCTGCATGCATCCGCGCCGCCAGGGCCCCGGCGATGGTGCTCTTGCCGGTGCCAGGCAGACCTGCGAATAACACCCAGGTAGTCACCGTGAGCGATGTGCCATGCGCAGCAGTAGTCGTTTTGCCATAGCGGTTTCGCGCGTTTGACGGTCTATTGCTGCAGCATGCGGCCATCGCGCATGTGCAGAGTGCGATCCCCGATGGCCGCTGCTTCAGGGTTGTGGGTAATCATCAGAACCGTTTGCTTGAATTCCTGATTAGAGCGGCGCAACATTGCCAGGACCGCGTCAGAATTCGCCGTGTCCAGGTTGCCGGTGGGCTCATCCGCAAGAATAATGGCGGGCCGTGTGATCAGCGCACGCGCGATGGCGACACGCTGCTGCTCGCCGCCAGAAAGCTCAGAGGGACGATGGTCGAGTCTCCCCGCAATGCCCAGCATCTCACTGAGCTGCGCCAGGCGCGCGTCATCGTCGTTCGACGTGGTGCCCGCGATTTCACGGGCAATCTCTATGTTGCCGCGGGCAGTCAGCGTCGGCAGCAGGTTAAATTTCTGAAAGACAAAACCAATCTTTGATTTGCGCAGCGTCGTTCGCCGGGCATCGGTGAGCTTGGCGAAATCCACGCCATCGATCAAAACACTCCCCGTAGTCGCACGCGTTAACCCGCCGAGGATGTAAAACAGCGTCGATTTGCCGCTACCGGAGGGTCCGACGATACTGACGAACTCCCCCGGCGCTACGACGAAGGAAACATTACTGAGAGCGGGAACGTCCAGCTTGCCCGCACGGTAAATTTTGCTAAGGTTTTCTGCCGCAATGATTGGCTGCACACCGATGATTGTATCTGCGTATCTGCCTCAGGAGATTGCAGGAGTGGGGCTGTTTTGCCCTCCAACGACGCACTCCGGCAATCCTTCAGCTCGCCGTCAGGCACCCATGACCAGCTGCTGATTCTCCGTGAGTGGATGCGTGGTAAGGCTTTCGGTGTCCTTTTCCGCCAAAGCAGGACGCAGGTTGTGTCCCTTCTTGGGGCCGCGCTTGCGGGCCACCATCAGGCGGACACGCTCTAACAGTTCGACTGGCGAGCAGGCTCCCTTGGGTAGAAAAGCATCGGCCCGATTCGCGCGATCGAAGGCCTTGACGCTGCCGCTGATCAGAATCGTAGGCACTTCCGGCGCCAACTCTTTCATGCGGCGTATCAGCTCGTTTCCGTCCATGTAGGGCATGATCAGATCACTCAGCACCAGGTCAATGCCGCCCTCACGGAATATCTCCAGTGCCCGTTCACTGCTGGCTGCCGATAGTACGCGATAGCCACGAGTCTCCAGCATGAACTTGCGAACGGAGAGAGCCTGTTCATTGTCGTCCACGCACAAAATAGTCTTTTTGGGCCGCATAAATATCCTTACTTCTCCCGGTAAAGGAGACGGTGTTATGCGGGCACACGAGGAGTATGCCCGCCAGGTTGGGGGAGAACAGAATGAGCCGCGGCCTGCCAGGCGCGTTGCCCACTGCATGGATTCTTTTGCCCTCAGCCGGTAAGCAGGAGGCGCAGATTTCCATTGCTCGCGACACGCTCATGCAGCGTGCGCGATCCGGATTTCATCGTCAGAATTGATTCGACAGTCGCGTTACCAGCACTGGAACGCTTGCTCAGACTACGAATATGAAACCGGCGTGTAAACGGAGAAGAGGAAGCGAAGTGTTCGCTCATTTTTCGCTGGCGTTGCACCGTCTGAGCGGTACACGTTGTCAATGTTGCTGATAGGCAACATTTGCCCTGTTGAAAGAATGTGAATCGCTGAAGGAAAAGGGGACTATTTGCCACAAGAGCGGTGCTGCTTTGAAAATAAAATGATGCGGATTTCATCTCAGCGCATTTTTGTTTTTAGATTTCGTCAGAACAGATGGTCACTTTCTGACGCATATCGCAATTTGCGACGCAGAGACTGTGCACAATCTCAGCATTGACACTCGATTGCCCCCGGCTCTATTCTTTGGGTGGAAGCGTTCTGGCGGCACCGTCGGAAATCCCTTGACTGATGGCGGTGCTTCTGAGGCAAATGATGCTGACCTTCTTTCATCCCCGCGCTTGTTGTTGTCGCTGTTGTTGTCAGCAGCGGGCGAGTTCTCCCGTTCAGCGGTAGCTTCTACACTTAACAAACCGGGTTAGCCGTGCGATTGGGATTGCGGGCATTCGCTGCCCACCGAACAGTCGATGCAGCGCCGCAGCAGGAAAACGGGCGTTGACACAATGATGCACGGTTGTACTGGCGCTTGCAGCGGGACCGGTTCAGAAACGATTGGCTACACTTGTGTCGTAGTCAGTGAAATGTACGCAAGGCTCGGGAAAAGCGGGCAGCCTTGCCAATGGGCACCGGTGGCGAAGTGGCTAACGCGCTGGTCTGCAAAACCAGTATTCGAGGGTTCAATTCCCTCCCGGTGCTCCAAAAAATTGAATTAAACAACCTCTGCCGAACATGCCTGCACTTTCGGGGGTGGGATACAAGCGGTCATCGGTTCACTTCCCCGCGAAGGTGCTGCCGGCGCGCCCTTCACGCATGGGGCCGTTAGGTGTAGCCGCTGCGGCGGGAGCGGCCTGCGGCATAAACACCCGGTGGTCTCCACGTCCGGTAAGCTCTCGAATGAGATCTACCTCACGCTGGCGATAGGGGCTATCGTCCTGCTTGAACACCTCATGAAACCATACCGTGGGCTGTAACTCGACATACGGCCGCTTCCACGAATCCCAGGGAAAATAGGTTTGTGTTTTACCCGCAACAAAGCCCCAGTTGATCGCGCCTACGTGGTACTTCCTGGCCACAGGAAGACTGCCGTCGAACGTGGATCCAGCTCCCCGGGCCATGTACTCGGTGCAGATGATAGGCCTGCCAAGTGGCTGTAGATTCTTGATTCGCATTTCAAACTCCTCTGGCCAGCTGTAATCATGAAACGAAATCACATCCGATTCGCGCAACTGGATGCGGGTGGTCTCACTCTCCTGCGCCGCATCGACCCAGTTGCCCTGCCATACGCCGCTCGTGAGCGGCTGTATGGGATGCGCCGAGCGGGCCCACGCGAATGCCTTCGGCAGCAGTTCATCCACGCGCTGCACCTTGGCCGGCCAATCTTCCACGGTATCTCCCCCGCGGTTGTCAGGCTCATTCCAAACGTCCCATCCGAGAATGCGCTCGTCCTTGGCAAACGCGCCCACAATGCCGGTTACATAAGCTTGCAGTTGCGGCTCCACAGATCGGTCCAGCAGACGCTGCTTGCCAGGACTCTGCACCCAACCTGAGTTATGAACCCCCGGAATCGGCGGGTGTTGCGGTCCGAGATGCGGGTTCGTCTCCCAGCAGGAATCGAACAGCACCAGCAGCGGTCGAATGTGATGTTTAGCAGCGATGCCAAGAAAGGTATCGAGCCGTTGGGTAAAGCCGGTTGCGTCCTGCTGCCAAAGCTGGTCCTGTAAAAAGACTCGCATCGTGTTCATCCCAATGCTTTCTGCCATGCCCAACTCTTTATCAATCAAGGCCGGATCGAAGGTCGCAGCCTGGAACATTTCCAATTCGTTGATGGCATTCGATGGAATGAAATTCGCACCGACCAGCCACGGCTGCTTCCCGTACCAATCGTTCGCCTTTTGGGCCGGCCAAGGGCCCGCAGAACTATCCTGCACTTGCGCAGCGCCGAGATGCGGCCCCGATACCAACAGGGCCGCCATACAAATTGAGACCCAACCACCATGCCTGATCGCTTTCATTGTTCCCCCAATTGCCTTGCACATACTGGAACCCCACCATTCCCGTTCTTCTGTGATGCACTTGCCGCGTTCCATAAGTACGATTCCAGTTAGGTACGAGTCCAGCGTTGCCTGCCTGCGACGGCTTCTTTCCGCGCCATTCTCGACTTGCGCTCGTCGCATAAAAGCAGCAAAACAATTCTTTGGGGTGCGCGATTCACTTACGGCTTGAACTGCTTCCATTTCAGGTTTAGGTTTTTGTCCGCAAGCACTTTGATAAAAACCCCGCCAACCACCGAACGCGCCTGGAAGTGCTGCGCCAATCCAGTCCTGGTCTCATACCAGTCGCTCAACGGAACACGCGACGAAGTCTCGTTCATCCACTTGCCAATGGGATTTATCAAGGCAGCAAACTGGGCAGGGTCGTTGGTGAGCGTGCCCGTCCAGATTTCCCAATCCAGCTTGGTGTAGTCCGCCCGGTTGTCGAGTGGTAAGCCGTACATGTTGATGTGCTTGAGATAGTAGGCAACCTCTGTTTCCCGGATGGTCGCCGGAAATACTCGCAAGTCAAGCAGCTGGTCCCACACCAGATTGTACTTCTGGCTCCAGGTGCCTGGCTTGTCGAAGGCCAGCTTGTAGTGATCGCCGTCCAGCGCCATGCCTGGCCACTGCTCGGCCATCTTCTTCGCAGCGGCGCCGTATTGCTGAGCGACGGACGTTTTTCCCAGCTTGCCTGCGATCTGTGCGTAGGCCGCAATCCCCTCGATTGCCTTGATGGAGAGGTTAGCGTTGTGCGCGAGATGGCCGGCAAAGTCATCTGTGCTGAGCTGATTCTCGGGATCCAAACCGTCGCTGCGAAGAAAGTCCGCCCACTTGGTCAACTGCGGCCAGTACTGTTCCGAGAGGCGCCAATTACCCTGCGCATGGCCGAGGGCGGCCATGAGGATGAGCATATTCGCGCTTTCCTCGACGGGCATTTGATTTTCTTCCGTCAGCTCGCCACCGCCATAAACCTGTCCATCCGCAAGGGGATAGGTGCCAAGATCATGGGGAGCAAAGGGCCATTTCCAGCGCGGTAAGGCGGAGTAGAGGAGCACCGGCTTGAGCTGGGCTTCCAGTAGAGCGGGATTGAAGAGCAGAAAAAACGGCGCCGAAGGATACAACACATCCACGGTGGCAATACAGCCGTTACTGAAATTCTCCTTGGGAAACAGCATGGGTGTGCCGTCGATATCCGCAGCAAACCCGTGCGCGGCCAGCGTCTGGCGATAGGCCAGCGAGCCTAGTGCCGCATACGGCTTACCGCCAATCCGTTCCAGGTCCGTGGTGAGTTCCTGATCGAAGTGATTGCCCCGCTCCTCCAGTTCCGCATACTGCCGGTCGGCCACTTTGAGCATGGCCGCCGCGGTCTGCCCGTCACGGCTCCAGTAGGGCCGCAGCTTGCGACCCAGAAACTCAATGGAGTTCGTTTCGTCATAGGCCAGCAGCACATGACGGTTCACTGATTGGGCAGAGGAGACCTGCGCGTGAAAAGCAACCGCGAGGTGTGCTGCGTCAGTGCGCGGCTGCCGCGGCATCTCCATATCGTCGGTGTCTGGCAACTTGCCCGAAGCAACGAAGTCGGGCAGAGCTTTGTACGCCGTGCTGAGGGTGGTACCCGCCTGGTCAGGCACCGCCAGATAGAAGTAACCCCAATCAATCCTCAGGTTATCGCCGGCACGATTCAGCACTCGCTGGTCTCTCGAGCCCACACGCAGCACTTCCATGCCGGGCAGCGTGGAGCGGCCCCAGGTCACATCTTGATCGTCGGTGTTTACAGCGATGCGCGGGCTCACATCCAGCAGCACGTCAACCGCATGCGACCGTCCGTCTGTGCTCGAGATAGTCCAGGTCAGATAATCTACCGGGCGTGATAACGCTTCCAGATCCTGGGGGAGCGCTGCAGTAAAGAATCGGACCTCCAATTGCACCCCGGCAGCCGCAAACGCATACGTAGTGTGCAACGGGGTGACACGCCGAGTGATTTGCGGCATGGGTGGGACTGACCGGGGGTTTACCCCCATGAAACGGTAGTTCGCGCCATCGATGCGAACCAGGCCGGCCAGTGGCTGATCGACGCCGGTCCAGTGCCGCGTATCGGAATCCGTCAAACGGTCCGCCATAGACCAAATGCTGAAGTAAGGATCATGAGCCACCAGGGGCACCGCTGGAGGCCTCTCCTGCGCATCTGTGTTCTGCGCGCTGAGTGGGCGCGTAATCAACAGAGAAGCCGCAAACAAGCTTGCGGTCACCAGCCGGCGAAAGGAGACAACTGCCGTTGCGCTTAACCACGTTTTCATTTCATTCCTTTGAACCCAGATGCGCTCGCATTTAGCCCGGATTTCTCACAAGTAAGCTGTAGATCTGGGTAGGAGAATTTAGAAGG
>CAZZVD010000047.1:0-26179 GCA_964657465.1 uncultured Acetobacteraceae bacterium
GGAGTGGTCCGGTTTATAAATTCTCAAGTTGGGGATGGTCCAGTATTTAAATACCCAAGTGTTGGGGTTGTAAGTTATAAACGGCCTGAGTTGATTTTGGTTTGGGGCGCTGTTATACGCGCTCTGGGGACTTCTCGGCGGCGCGCAGTGCGGCGGCGGCTGGGTCTACTGGGACTAGCTGTCCGTTGCGGATGTAGTAGTAGCCGTCACGCCAACGTATGCTGCTTCGGGTGAAGCTGGTTAGCCAGATTGCGGTGGCGAATAAATCCCAGACTGGTAAGAGCCATAGCTTTTTGTAAATGCCTGGCTGCTTCAACCCTGACATGCCTATGACTTCGATCATCGCTATGCGAAAAGCAAAGTAGGCGCTTAGATAGGTGAAGATCACCTGGGGTGTGGGATGCAGGGCAATCGCGACCAGGGCCCAGGGCAAACCTAACGTGAAGATCAGACCGAAATGCCCCCACGGGCGCATGATGCGCATCACTACCGTCCAACGCAGACGCTTTAGAAAGAGATCGCGCAAAGATTGAAAATCAGAAACAGTCTGGATGGAATAGTTCAACAACACCACTTCATAGCCCTGCTCCGCTATGAGACGGCCTACCAGTAAATCATCCGCAGGCCGATTCTCAATGGCTGCGTACCCGCCAAATCCAGCGAGGTGCTTGCGCGTTGTGGCGATGGTTGGGCCCAGGGCGAACTTCACTCCATCCAGGTGCCTGGCGACCAGGATGCCGGCATAGAAATCAGAGAGCATCCCGACCGATTGCACTCGCTGGACAAAGGTCTTTTCTTCCCCGGGCACTGGCACGTAAAAACAGGTAACCGCACCTACATGCGCGTTCTCCAACGGCGCCACAACGGTGCGCAGGTAATTCGGCTCAACACGTACGTCACTGTCACTGATAACGAAGGTTTCGTACTTTGCTTCGGCGGTCATCCGCGCTAACTTGGCTACCTTGTCATTCGTCGCGACCCGGCCGGAACCCATCAATACGCGTATCTGGCAATTTGGAAAATCACGCATGAGCCGTTGAATGACGGGTAACGACGGATCAGAAGCATCGCCTACACAAAAGACAATCTCGTACTCGGGATAATCCTGACGGCAAAAGCTGGCGAGGTTTTCGTATGCGTCCGGATCGAGCCCGCGGATGGGCTTGAGATTACTGACCGGCGGGGTGTAGCTGGAAGGAGCCTGGGCCGATGGTTTGCGAGTGCTGGTAAAAAATCTCCAGGAGCTAAACAACGCCAGCGAGTAATAAATCACCGGGATGGCGGCCACCCCCATGATCGTCCAATGAACAACACTCAGGATCATTCAGCCCCTTATTTCCATTTGTTTGATTATCTCCCAAGCGGTTTATCGCGCCTCCGGCAACGGATAGCGAGGCACGCCATTCTCGGGAATCAACACTCGACAGTGGCATAGACGAGGATTTGCCTCTGCCTGTTTCATCCGCATACAGATCCCTTTGCTTTTATGTTTATTAAGCAGGACATTTTCGTTTATTTTCAATGACTTGGTAATCCTATCCAGGCTTCCCACAATTAATCGATTGACACGTACAGCCACCCATAGGCGAAAATAAAGCGAAAGTACACCACTCTCGCATTCGTACAAAACAGGCCAGCCATGCCAAGCAGTCAACAGCTTCGCGCACAAATAGAAGAGTCTCTGGCGAAACGCATTCCTTCTGCGCTGACCCCGCTTCCACGCTCGGCAAAGCCGTTGACGACTACGGGTGTGCGCGAGGTGGATCAGCTGCTGCAGGGTGGCTTTCCGCTAGGCGAGATTACGGAGTTGGTGGGCCCGGAGTGCTCCGGCCGTACATCCCTGGCACTTACGTTCCTTGCCAACCTGACCCAGGCAGGGAAAGTATGCGCCTGGGTTGATGTTTCCGATGCATTGCATCCAGCATCCGCGGCGGCTCTTGGTGTCGACCTGTCACGGCTCCTGTGGACTCGCTGTGGTGTTTCCGCTGCCGTTGAAGCGATTCCAGAACCGGCTGCACCTGATGTGCGTCAGGGTGTGCGCCTGAAGGAGAAAGCTGCCAGGGTAAAGCCGGGACTGCCGCAGGGCGGTAGCGGGCATCCCCGTATGGAAGCACAAGGCCTTGCCAGCGCGGTGAGTGATCTGTTCGGCGAGACGGCACCGCGTTGTGCTGAACCATTGCACAAGCCCAGACCACAACGTCAGGCGTTTTATTCCCTTGCGCCGGAGTCTGAGCCGGAATCTGGGCCTGGCGCCGAGAGCAATCCCAACCGTGCGCGCATGGCGATTCCGCGGAAAAAGTCCTGGTCGCGACTGGAGCAGGCACTTCGTGTAACCGACCTGCTGCTGCAGGCAGGAGGATTTGGCTGCATCGTGTTGGATATGAGCAGCCTGAACGCGGAGTTCGCGCTACGCGTACCGCTTGCCACATGGTTTCGTTTTCGTGCGGCAGCAGAACGTTTGCAGATGCATCTGCTTCTGCTCACGCAGCACACCTGTTCCAAGAGCAGCGCCGGCCTGGTGCTGCGTTTGGAGCCTGGCCGTGTGATCAGCCGTGAGTCCACCGTGTTTACCGGTCTTGAACACCGGGCATGTTTGGAACGGCAGCGATTTCCGGAATCCGCTCAGAACGTACTGCCTATACGCAAGCCGCCGCAGAGCACACATGGCGCGCAGTGGCAGAGCAAAGCTGTCTGGGCAGGCCGGCGGTAAACCTTAACGAGGTGGAGACTGGCATGCAGAAAAGAATTTATGCCTGCGTGATGGCGACAGCGTTTCCGTTGCAGGCACGGTTACGTTTGCGGCCGGAGCTGCAGGGCAAGCCGATCGCCATTCTGGACGGCGAACCTCCAGGTGAACGAGTGTGCTCCGTAAGCGAAGCAGCGCGCAAACTGGGCGTTACCTCGGGTATGACGAAAGCAGAACTGGAATTGTATCCAGTAGTGTTGGCTCTGCCACGTTCGTATGCGCACGAGTCAGCGGCACGTGCTGCGTTGCTGGAGTGTGCAGGCTGCTTTTCTCCCCTGGTCGAAGATCACAGCAGCGACCTTTGCTTTCTCTGCGTGTTGGATATTACCGGCACCGATACGCTTTTCGGATCACGGGAAGTGCTTGGGGAAAAGCTGCGCAAACAGGTACAGGCATTGTGCATGGAGGCCTCAGTCGCTGTCAGCAGCAACTTCCATGCTTCTGTTTGTCTTGCACGCGGTTATTTTTCTGGTGAGCGTAGGGGTGTACGCGCGGTGCCGTGCGGTGCAGAAAGCTATGCTTTAGCGCCATTGCCGCTTTCTGTGCTGGCTCTCTCGCAGGAACATACGGACACCTTTGCGATGTGGGGCATCAGCACGCTGGGAGAGCTCGCGCAATTGAAAGAGACTGAGCTCATCACGCGGTTAGGCCAACAGGGAAAAACATTTCGCTTGCTGGCGCGGGGTGAAGCACCTCACTTGTTCCAGGCGATCGAGCCCGGTTTTGTTCTGGAAGAGCGCATGGAATTGGATGTACCAGTAGAACTGCTCGATTCCCTGCTGTTTATTGCCGGGGTCATGCTCGATCAATTGATCGTACGGGTGCAGTTACAGATCCTGGCGCTGGCCTCGGTTACTCTGCAACTGGGCCTGGAAGATGGCACAATACACACCCGGACAGTGCGTCCCGCACTGCCGAACAATGACCGGCAGCTATGGTTGAAGCTGGCTCACCTGGATTTGCTGGCGCATCCTCCCACTGCGCCGATTCGTTCGCTCAGCTTGTCGGCGCAACCCGGAAGCACAAGCAAAGTGCAGATGGGGTTGTTCTCCCCCCAAACGCCAGAACCAATGCGCCTGGATGTAACCCTGGCGCGCATTCGCAGTATTGTCGGCGAAGGCTGTGTGGGCAGTGCGGAACTGGATGATACGCATCGGGCGGATGCTTACCATCTCAAGCAGTTTTTTGTGCCAGCGGGGGCGGCCGCCTCGTCTTCTGCAAAAGAACCAGGTGCACAACAACGCATGGCCATGCGGCAACTCAGGCCTGCTGAATTGGTACAGGTCACCCTGCGCGAGCAACAGCCAGCGGCCCTGTTCTTCCGCCAGCAACGCTACACCGTGGAACACGCGTATGGGCCCTGGTCCTCGGGTGGGGATTGGTGGAAGCCTACCCTTTGGTCAGTGGAACAGTGGGATGTAGTGGTCAGGGGACAGGCTCCTGAGAACTGGCTGTGTTGCTGTTTAACCCACGACAAGATGCTGGAGCGCTGGGTGGTTGAGGCGCTGTATGACTGAGCACTATATAGAGCTGCATGCGGCGAGTGCTTTCAGTTTTCTGGAGGGCGCTTCTCTGCCCGAAGAACTGATTCAACGCGCGGCCGAACTCAACATGCCCGCGATGGGGTTGCTCGACCGCAATGGAGTGTACGGCTCGGCACGCTTTCACACACTGGCTAAGAAGCATGGGGTGCACGCCCATGTTGGCGCGGAGATTGCCATCACTGGCATAGACAATCGTCTGACACCGCCTGCATGGCTGCCGCATCAGCACGGTGCGGAGCCCGCGCGCGTACCGTTGCTGTGTACATCGCGGCTCGGCTACCAGAATCTTTGCCAGCTCATCACGCGTTTCAAAATGCGCGAGACAGAAAAGTGTGAAGGTTCAGCAACACTGGACGATGTGGCTACTTATGCCTCCGGGCTGGTCTGCCTCACTGGTGGTGATGAAGGACCGATGGCCGCAGCACTGATGCGGGGTGGCGTCACTGCTGCCATGGAAGTGACACAAAAGCTGGTACACATGTTCGGGCAGGAGAATGTGTATGTAGAGCTGCAGCGCCATGATGATCGTGAAGAGGAATGGCGCAACCAGGCGGCCATGAAGGTCGCAGAGCGCCTGGGCTTGCCGTTGCTGGCGACCAATGGCGTTCGCTATGCCACCGCCTACGACCGGGAAATTCTGGATGTGTTCACCGCCACGCGGCACCACACAGACCTGGAACATGCGGGGCGGCTACTCACTACGAATGGGCTGCGCTACTTGCGGTCAGCCGAGGAAATGGTTACCCGATTCCGCGACATACCTAGAGCAACGGCCAACAGCGTGGCTCTTTCGGAACGCCTGGAGTTCGCACTGGGGGACCTGGGGTATGAGTTTCCACGCTAT
Source organism: uncultured Acetobacteraceae bacterium (assembly GCA_964657465.1). Lineage (GTDB taxonomy): Bacteria > Acidobacteriota > Terriglobia > Terriglobales > Acidobacteriaceae > PALSA-350. The sequence continues at coordinate 5,135 of CAZZVD010000047.1, forward strand.
CCAGTGCCGGCTGGAGAGACCATGGATAGCTTTCTGCGCGAACGCACCATGGAAGGGGTAAGCAGACGGTATGCCGGCCACAACCGGCACCTGCTGCAAAAAGCAAAGAAGCAGGTAGAACGTGAGCTGGCTTTGATCGAGCGGCTCGGCTTTGCAGGCTATTTTCTGATTGTGTGGGACCTGATTGAGTTCTGCAAGGCACATGACATCCTGGTGCAAGGCCGAGGAAGCGCCGCCAATTCCGCTGTTTGCTATGCGCTCGAGATTACGGCTGTCGACCCCATCGGCATGGAATTGCTGTTTGAACGCTTTCTCAGCGAGAGCCGGGGGGAATGGCCAGACATCGATTTAGATCTCCCTTCGGGGGACAAGCGGGAGCAGGCGATCCAGTACATCTACACGCGCTATGGGCAGCTGGGCGCCGCAATCACGGCGAACGTGATTACGTACCGCGGCAAGTCAGCCGCGCGTGAAGTGGGCAAGGCGATGGGGTTCGATCCTGAAACACTGGGACGCTTATCGAGCCTGGTTTCGCAATGGGAATGGAAAAGTAAAAACGACACGCTCGAACATTCGTTCCTGCATGCGGGCTTTGATATCAAGCATCAACGTATCCGAAAGTTTCTTGAGCTCTGCATGCGGATACAGGATTTACCCCGGCATTTGGGTCAACATTCCGGAGGTATGGTGATTTGCCAGGGTCAGCTGGACCATGTGGTTCCGCTGGAGCGTGCTTCCATGCCGGGGCGGACGGTGGTGCAGTGGGACAAAGAAGATTGCGCGGATCTGGGGATCATCAAAGTGGATCTGCTGGGCCTGGGGATGATGGCGGTTATCCAGGATTGCCTTTCTTTAGTCACCGAGCACTACAAGGCTCCGGTGGACCTGGCGCAATTACCGCAGGACCCAGTGGTCTACGAAACGCTACAGCGCGCAGATACGGTGGGTATGTTTCAGGTAGAGAGCCGAGCCCAGATGGCCTCTTTGCCGCGCAATCGGCCAGACAAGTTTTATGACCTGGTGGTGCAGGTGGCGATCATCCGTCCAGGCCCGATTGTCGGCAAGATGATGCACCCGTATATGCGCCGGCGGCAGAACAAAGAAGCCGTCACCTATCCGCATCCTTCGCTGGTACCTGTACTGAAGCGAACGCTGGGCGTGCCTTTATTTCAAGAGCAGTTGCTGCGCATGGCCATGACTGTTGCCAATTTCTCCGGCGCCGAAGCAGAAGAGCTACGACGGGCAGTGGGTATGCGCCGCTCCTGGCAACGCATGGAGCAACTGGAGGGCAAGCTGCGGTCCGGGATGACCGCAAACGGTCTCGACACCGCGACGCAGGAAAACATCATTCAGAACATTACGTCGTTTGCGCTGTACGGTTTTCCAGAATCCCATGCGGCGAGTTTTGCGTTGATAGCGTATGCGTCAGCCTACTTCAAAGTGCATTATTTAGCCGCGTTCACCTGCGCCATTCTCAATAACCAGCCGATGGGGTTTTACTCGGCAGCGGTGCTGGTGAAAGATGCACAACGGCATGGCTTGCGCATCCGGCCAATCGATGTGCAGGTTTCGGACTGGCTCTGCACGATCGAGCGAGAAAACAATGGTGAGTTATCCATGCGCATGGGGCTGCTCTATGCCAAAGGTCTGCGGCAGGATGTGGGCGAAGCCATTGTGGCTGCTCGCCCATTTCGCTCCGCGGATGACATTACGCGCCGTGTTCCGCGATTGCAACGCAACGAGCTGACCCTATTAGCGCGCATTGGTGCGCTGAACAGCTTGAAAGGGATTGAGCATCGTCGCGATGCAGTCTGGGCTGTTGAGGAGACGATCAGGCCAGTAGGCCCTCTACTAAAACATGCGCATGGGGCGAGTGACGCTTCTCCGCTGCGGCAAATGAACACGGAAGAGCGGCTGAGTGCGGACTACTCCGGCACTGGACTGACGGTTGGCAAACACCCGCTGCATTACCGGAGGCAAGAACTGCGTGCGCAAAAAGTTCTGAGTGCGCTTGATTTACGTAACGGCAAAGATGGCGATTACGTGAAAACTGCTGGATGTGTCATTGCCAGGCAGCGGCCTGGTACCGCCAAAGGCTTTATTTTTCTCTCCATGGAAGATGAGACCGGCATTGCCAATGTCATTATTACGCCTGATCTATATGAGCGGGAGCGCGTGGTCGTGACACGCAGCAAATTTGTACTGGTTGAAGGCGCGCTGCAGAACCAGGACGGCGTGATCCATGTGAAGGCGAAACACATTCAGCCGTTAGCGTTTGCCAACCTGGAAGTTGCTTCCCATGACTTCCACTAGTTAGCCCCGTACTTGTCATCCCGAGCAATCTGCTTGCGGTGCAAGTTAAGGACGGGATGAAGGGGGTGCGATACGCATCGGTCTGGCTGAACGAGCGGAGCAGGATGTCCCCCACCCTCGGCTTTTCTGGATGCGGGCAGGGAGCAGATCCTCCTGCGTGGTGACTGATCGGAATCTAAAAACTGTAGGGTGGCCCATTCAAGCCGCGTTTGGCTTGAATGGGGGACATTTGAACCCTCGTCCAGAGCGCTTTCCAGTTTGTTCATTAGGCGCGCAGTCGAGGGATCTGCTTGCGCCTCCTGCTCTACAAATGTTCGAGTTAACCACCCATGCGGGTCTTCACCGTCACGCTTTTGCTGAGGAAACAAGAGGGTAAAAGCCCTCCCACATCTCCCGACTGGAAAACGTCGTGAGATATGGGGCACCCGCATGGGTGGCAAGGCGAATATTTGTAGAGCAGGAAAGGCGCACAGCAGACCCCTCGACTGCGCTCGGGATGACAAAGGGGGGCCTCAGCGGGTTCAATCCTGCTGAAACATCTGCTTGATGCCGCGCAAGGCCTGGCGCGTGCGTTCTTCATTTTCAATCAGAGAGAAGCGTACGTGTTCATCTCCATACTCGCCGAAGCCCACTCCCGGGCTCACGGCTACTTTCGCATCTGTCAGCAGCTTCTTTGAGAACTCAAGCGAACCCATCTTCCTGTAACGCTCGGGTATGGAAGCCCAGACAAACATCGTTGCCTTAGGCAGGGGTACTTGCCAGGTGAGTTGATTGAGTCCCTTGACCAGTACATCGCGCCGTTTGCGGTAGTTTTCGCAGATCTCCTGCACGCACTCCTGTGGTCCTTCGAGAGCCAGGATGGCCGCTACCTGGATTGGCGTAAACGTACCGTAATCGAAGTAGCTTTTCAGACGGCCCAATGCCACCACCAGTTCGGGGTTGCCCACCATGAACCCGACACGCCATCCAGGCATGTTGTAGCTCTTGGAGAGAGTAAAAAACTCGACAGCGATATCCTTGGCGCCGGGCACCTGGAGGATGGAAGGAGCGCGGTAGCCATCGAACACCAGGTCCGCATAAGCGAGATCGTGTACTAAATAAATCTGGAACTCTTTGCATAAGGCGACCACCCGCTCGAAGAAGCTGATGTCCACACACTGCGTAGTTGGATTGGCGGGAAAATTCAGGATCAACATCTTCGGACGCGGATACATCAGTGGAACGGTCTGCTCCAGCTCCGCCAGAAAGTCGTCTGTGCTGTGCACAGCAATGCCGCGGACATTGGCCCCGGCAATCACCGGGCCGAAGATGTGGATGGGATAGCTTGGGCTCGGCACCGCCACCACATCTCCGCGATCAAGGGTGGCGAGGCAGAGGTGGGCAATGCCCTCTTTCGAGCCGATGGTCACAATCGCTTCCGTCGTAGGATCCAGATCCACGTCGTAGCGTTTCTTGTACCAGTTGCAGATCGCTTTCCTGAGCCGGGGAATGCCTTTGGAAAGAGAATAGCGATGGGTCGCCGTTCTTCCCACGGCCTCGACCATCTTGTCGACGATGTGCCTGGGCGTGGCTCCATCGGGATTGCCCATGCCAAAGTCGATGATGTCTTCCCCACGCGCCCGTGCGGCGGCTTTCATCTCGCCGGTGATGTTGAACACATAGGGGGGTAGCCGTTTCAGCCTCAGAAACTCTTGCATGTGCCTCGTCCTGTTGTCATTGAATGCGCTCGAATCGATACCCTGCCGCGGCCAGGGCATCGGCGATCTGGATGATGTGCGAGGCTCCCCTGGTTTCGAGCGTGATATCAATCACCGTGTCTCCCAGGTTGACTCCGTAATACGAACGGTTATGCAACGTGTCTACAATATTCGCGCCCTGGTCGGCGAGGATTTTGGTGAGGTGATGGAGAGCGCCGGGTCGATCGGACAGGTGCACGCGGACACGGACGCGGCGGCCGTCTTTCACCAGTCCGCGCTCGATGATGCGCGCCAGAAGGCTCACATCGATGTTGCCGCCGCACACCAGGACGGCGGTCCGTTCGTTTTTGAGCGAGGTTTTCTGCTGCAGCAGGGCGGCGAGGGCGACAGCGCCTGCTCCTTCAGCCAGGGTCTTTTCCCGCTCGAGCAGCACCATGATGGCGTTGGCGATTTCTTCCTCATCCACCGTGACGATTTCGTCGACATAGCGTTTGACTTGCGGCAAGGTCAGGTCGCCGGCACGGCGTACTGCGATGCCGTCGGCGATGGTGGCTTCGGCCGGCAGGGTCACCGGTTCGCCGTGCTCCATGGCGCGCAACATGGAGGGCAGGCGTTCGGTCTGCACGCCCACGATGCGGATGGCCGGATTGGTTTCTTTGAGCGCGCAGGCCACGCCGCTGATCAGTCCTCCGCCGCCAATGGGGACGACGACGGCTTGCAGTTGCGGTACTTGTTGCAGCAGTTCAAGGCCGATGGTGCCTTGGCCATTGATCACGGAGTGGTCATCAAACGGGTGCAGAAACGTCATGCCATCTTCGGTGCACAACCGCATGGCTTCTTCGCAGGCTGCGTCGTAATTTGCGCCGTGGAGGATGACTTCTGCGCCGAACCCGCGGGTGGCGGAAGTTTTGACCAGCGGGGTCATCAAGGGCATCACAATGCGCGCCGGGATGCCGCGTTGCGTGGCATGGTACGCCACGGCCTGGGCGTGATTACCGGCACTCGCGGCAACGACGCCGCGGCGCTTTTCATCGTCACTGAGCAGCAGGATGCGGTTTAGCGCACCGCGTTCTTTGAATGCGCCCGTGCGTTGCAGATTGTCGAGCTTGAGATAGACCTGCTGACCGGTCATCTCGGAGAGTGCCGCCGATCGCTGGCACGGGGAGAAGTAGATGAAGTCGCGGATTCTTTGTTCGGCTTGCTTTATCTCAGAAAGAGAAACGTCCACACTTTTATTAAAGCATCTCTAACATCGGGGTCAAAGTATGGCGGTTGATGCCTGCTGGGTTTGTTCCGGGAGAGGGAACGTTCTGTTGCTGAGTGAAATGTTGCCTGGAGACAATTGAGAGCAAAGCGTCTACGGGTTAGATGTACCCCCCTCAAGCCAAAAGCGGCTTGGATGGGCCACCCGGGATTCTTGAACGGGCCACCCGGGAATTTGGGTGGGCCGGAGGTTCTATTCACACTGACCTAGTGTTGCGCTCGCGGTAAACTGGGAATCACGATGCAGGCAAGTGAATCTGGTACCGTCGCAGTTTTGGCGGAAAAGCCTTCCGTGGCACGGGACATTGCCCGGGTACTCGGCGCGGAGAAGCGGGGCAAGGGCTATCTCCAGGGAAACGGGTATGTAGTCACCTGGGCTATCGGCCACCTGGTGTCGTTGGCAGAGCCGGCCCAAATGAATCCCCAGTGGAAGCAGTGGCGGTTGGAGTCCTTGCCCATGCTGCCGGCGCAATGGCCCCTGGTAGCCTACGAGCGCAGCAAGGATCAATTTGAGGTCGTGCAGCAGATCCTGCTGTCTCCCCGGGTCTCACGCATTGTGTGCGCGACCGACGCTGGGCGCGAAGGCGAACTGATCTTCCGCTATATCTACGAAGCCATCAAGAGCGACAAGCCGTTCAGCAGGCTGTGGATTTCTTCGCTCACACCCGACGCCATTCGCCGTGGCTTTGCCAACTTGAAGCCCGGTTCCGATTATGACCGGCTGGCCGACGCCGCATCGGGCCGCAGCCGGGCCGATTGGCTGGTCGGCATGAATTTGTCACGAGCCTACTCCATCGTCTACAACGAAGAGCTTTCGGTAGGCAGGGTACAGACCCCGACCCTGGCCATGATCGTGGACCGGGAACTCACGCTGCGCAACTTCGTCCCTGAGGATTACCTGCAGGTCGTCGCCACCTTTCAACCGAAGGAAGCGCCCGCCACCGACCGCTACGAAGGTACATGGTTCCGACCTCAGGTTAAGGAACTTAAGGGGGTCAAGGAGCTTAAGGGAGCCGACAGCAAAGAGGCCGCTAGCAACAATCGCCTGCCGGCCGATGGGAAGGAAGCAGAAGCGATCGTGGCGCGCGCTCGCACAGGGAAAGCCACGATCGAGACGATCGGCGCCGACACTGTGCGCATGCAACCGCCGCTGCTCTATGATCTGACGGAATTGCAGCGCCATGCCAATCGCCTCTACGGATTCAGCGCAAAGAAAACGCTGGACGTCGCCCAGGCGCTCTACGAGCAACACAAGCTGATCAGCTATCCCCGCACGGACAGCCGTTATCTCTCGACAGACGTGGCAGCGACCGTACCGAAAATCGCAGCAGCCATTGCCGCAGGCTACAAAGACCAGTTAGCGCCGGGCACAGGCGAGCGCGCCCTCCCGAAACGCTACGTGGATGACAGCAAGGTGACCGATCACCATGCCATCATCCCGACTACGGTGGCCATGCAGCCAGGCAAGCTGTCAGACGAGGAGCGTAAGCTCTACGACCTTGTCTGCCGGCGGCTGCTGATGCTTTGGCACGAGGATCACTTGCAGGAAATCACGACTGTCATCACCGCGATCCGGGTGGAAACGGAACCGGCCATCGACCGCTATCGCACGACCGGCACAGTGGTTCGGCAGGTCGGATGGAAGATCCTCGATGTGGGTGCAGACACGCGCAACACCCGCGATGCGAAGAAAGATGCAGACGCTAAGAGCGAGACGTTACCAGCGATCCTGGCGCAGGGACAGTCACAGACCGTGGTGGAGGTACAAGCGGTAAAGAAGAAGACCCGGCCACCACAACGGTTTACCGATGCCACCATTCTGACGGCGATGCAAACGGCAGGGAAAACCCTGGACGAAAAGGAATTATCGGATGCGATGAAAGAGACCGGGCTGGGTACGCCGGCTACGCGCGCCGCCATCATCGAAGTGCTTATCAAGCGCGGATATGTGGTGCGCAGCGGCAAGAGCCTGGAGGCGACCGACAAGGGGATCCACCTGATCGAGATTGTGCACCCCGAGGTCAAGAGCCCGGCCATGACAGGCCAATGGGAAGCCTTCCTCAATCGCATCCAGCAGGGGGAGGCGCAGTTGGATCCGTTCATGGAGCGGATCTGTGAGTACGTGCGTTCGGTAGTGGGCCGGGTAAGCCAGACAACGCCGGTGGCGCGGGAGGGTGCGGTGCCCCGGTCACGGCCAGGCGCGGCGCTCGCCGCCATCTCTGCGGTGGAGACGAACGGGGTCATCACAGCGAACGCTCCGGAGAAGAAGGCGATCCCCAGCGATGCGTCGCTCACCCAACTGCTGCAAAGTGTTTTTGGTTTTTCCAGCTTCCGTCCTAATCAGGAGGCCGTTTGCCAGGCAGTCACGGCTGGGGAAGATGCTTTGCTGGTGATGCCGACCGGGTCGGGTAAATCCCTGTGCTACCAGCTGCCCGGCCTGGCGCGAGGGGGCACGACCCTGGTGATCAGCCCGCTGATCGCCTTGATGGATGACCAGGTAGGCAAACTGAAGCAGCTGGGCCTGGCCGCGGAGTGCATTCACTCCGGCCGGGATCGCGAGAGCTCACGGCAGGCGTGTATCGACTATATGAAGGGCAACCTGCAGTTCCTGTTTATTGCGCCAGAGCGGTTGCGGGTGCCTGGATTTCCCGAACTGCTGGCGAAGCGCAAGCCGGCGCTGATCGCGATTGATGAAGCGCATTGCATTTCGCAATGGGGCCACGACTTTAGGCCGGACTACCGGATGCTCGGGCAGTACCTGCCCAGCTTACGTCCTGCACCGGCACTGGCGCTGACCGCAACCGCGACGCCGCTGGTACAAAAAGACATTGCGGCGCAACTCGGCCTGGGCACGGTCAAGCATTTCATCCACGGGTTCCGGCGCGACAATATCGGCATCGAGGTGGTGGAAGCGATGCGCTCGCAGCGACCTTTGCTGGCGCGGTCGATCCTGCTTCAAAGCAAAAACCGGCCGGCGATCGTGTACACGCCCACTCGCAAACAGACAGAAGCACTCGCCCGGGAATGGTCGCGCGACTTCCGGGTCGCCGGCTATCATGCCGGGCTCGACGCGCAACGGCGGCGCAAAGTGCAGGAAGAGTTTATGGGCGGCAAGCTCGATGTGATGGTGGCTACCACTGCGTTTGGCATGGGCATCGACAAAGCGGATGTGCGCACCGTGATCCACACTGCGTTTCCCGGTAGCCTGGAAGGCTACTACCAGGAGATTGGTCGCGCCGGTCGCGATGGCCAACCCAGCCGGGCGGTGCTGATGTATTCCTACGCCGATCGCCACGCGCACGACTTTTTCCATAGCCGGGATTATCCGCCCGTGGATTTGCTGGATCGCATTTTTGCGGTGCTGGGCGAGCAACAACAAAGCAAAGAGACTGTGCGCAAGCTGACCAAGATGGAGGAGGACATCTTTGACAAGGCGCTGGAGAAGTTGTGGATACATAAGGGCGCGATTGTGGACTTCGCGGAAAACATAAGCCGCGGGTTCGCTAGCTGGCGCGCTTCGTACAGCTTGCAGTCTTCGCAAAAGCAGGATCAGCTGGAAGAGATTATTCGTTTTGCGGAAGCGCATCAGTGCCGCATGACTTCGCTGGTGCAGCACTTTGGGGATACTTCTGACAAGGGAGCCGGGTGCGGTATTTGCGATTTCTGCGCGCCGGCCGATTGCGTTGCGCAAAGGTTCCGTGGCCCGCTGCAGGCAGAGCGGGTGGCTTGTCAGCGGGTGCTGCAGAAGCTGCGGTCCATGCCAGGACGATCGACGGGCAAATTGCACTCCGACCTTTATCCCAATGGTGAGTTGAGCCGGGACGACTTTGAGGAAGTGTTGGGCGCGATGGCGCGCGCGGAGTTGATTGCGCTTGCGGATGCTGTGTTTGAGATGCAGGGGAAGAAGATTCCTTACCGCACGGCGACTATTTTGCCCGCGGGTTTGGCGTTTCAGGAAGGCGATAGTGGCGCGATCGTGATGCGGGATGGGGCAGCGGCGCCTGTGTCGGGCAAGCAGGGTAAGGGGCGTAAAGGGGTCGCGGCGTGGGGTAAGGGTCGATCTGGAAAAGCGGAGGTGGCGAGTCCTGCGCCAGAGCAGCAAGCTCGTTTGGAGCAGGCGTTGCGGGCGTGGCGGCTGACAGAGGCGAAGCGGAGGAAGATGCCGGCTTTTCGGATTTTCGGGGATCAAACGTTGCGGAATATTGCCAGTAGTGCGCCGAAGACTGATTCTGACCTTTTGGCTGTACCCGGGATCGGGATGGGTACCGTGGAAAAGTATGGGGCGCAGATTTATCACTTGATTGCTAGTTCTGAGTAACCAGGGGATGTGGAGTAGGGAAGGTTGGTTGGACGGTGGAGGCTTGTCATTGGGGGTTGTGAATTCCCACATCTCCCGACTGGAAAACGTCGTGAGATATGGGGCACCCGAGGTGGTTGCGACGCTGAGCCAGTGTGTGGAGTCACAAGTACGGGGCGCTCGTGGACGCCGAGCGGACGTGGAGTAGTGGAGGTTGGTTGGACGGTGGAGGCTTGTCATTGGGGTTTGTGAATTCCCACATCTCCCGACTGGAAAACGTCGTGAGATATGGGGCACCCGAGGTGGTTGCGACGCTGAGCCAGTGTGTGGAGTCACAAGTACGGCTGCTCGTGAAACGCACGGCGGTCAATCAGTAAGATATCGCTGCTGAATCGTGCGCGGATACGTTTACAGTGTTTACACCATGCAAGGCACGGTGGAGCAGCAGGCAGACGCAGCCAAGGGTCCCGGGATGATGGGGCTGATGCGTACATTGCTGCGCCCTTACCGGGGTAACCTGGCCGTCATTCTGCTGGCCATGCTGGTGCAGAGCGCCATGACCCTGGCGGCGCCGTGGCCACTTAAGATTGTTCTCGATAATGTGGTCGTTGGCCGCAAGCTCGACCCTCGGCTGGCCGAAGTGCTCCGGCCGCTCCTGGAGCACGGCCACCGCATCCACCTGGCAGAGATCGCGGGGCTGGCGGTTATCCTGATCGCTATTCTGAGCGCGACGGCTTCCTACATCGCGAACTACTACACAGAGAGCGTCGGCCAGTGGGTCGCCAACGACCTGCGCATGCGGACCTACCATCATCTGCAGTATCTCTCGCTGCGCTACTACGACACACACCAGTCTGGCATGCTGCTCAGCACCATCACCGCGGACGTGTTGACCATCCAGAATTTTGCGTCGTCGGCCACCCTGGGGATCGTGGTGGACCTGATTACTATCCTGGGCATGCTGGTCGTCATGTTCTGCCTGAATTGGGATTTCACCCTGATCGCGGTGGGGGTCACTCCCCTCTTGCTGCTGCTGGCTACCCGGTTCAAAAAGGCAGTAAAGAAATCCACGCAGGAAGTTCGCCGGCAGCAGAGCAACATCGTTTCCGTGGTGCAGCAGGATCTGGAATCCATCCGCGTGGTCACCGCCTTCGGGCGGCAGGAACTGGAGCAGGAATCGCTGGCGGCGGTCAGCCGGGCCACGGTCGCAGCGGCGCTCAAAGCCCGGCAGGTCAAGGCGCTGCTCACCCCGATTGTCTCAGTGATCGTGGCTTGTTGCGCTGCGTTCGTCCTGTGGCGCGGTTCCATGCTCATCCTCGCCGGAGGGATGTCAGGCGGCGAGCTCACAGTATTTCTGTCGTACCTTGCCTCGTTCTTCAAGCCGGTGAAAGACCTGGCCAGCATGAACAACTCCATTGCGCAGACTGCTGTGGCGGTGGAGCGTATTCGCACCATCCTCGATGCCGACTCAGTTCTGCCGGAAAAGCCGGATGGGCGGAGACTAGTGGTCCAGGGAGACATCGCTTTCAACCAGGTAGCCTTTGCCTACGACGAGACCTGCCCGGTTCTTCGCGACGTAAGCTTTACGGTCAAGCCAGGGCAGATGATCGGCGTGGTGGGGCCTACGGGCGGCGGCAAGTCGACCATCATGAGCCTGATCCCGCGGTTCTACGATCCCAGCGCCGGCTCGATCCAGATCGACGGCATCGATGTGCGCGATTACCATCTGCAGACCTTACGTGACCAGATCGGTTACGTATTGCAGGAGACAGTGCTTTTTCGCGGCACGGTGCGCGATAACATCGGCTACGGCAGGGGCGGCGCGACAGACGAAGAGATTATGCAAGCAGCGAAACTGGCGAACGCCGATGAGTTCATCGTGCGTATGCCGAAGGGCTACCAGACACTTGTTGGCGATCGCGGTGACACACTGTCGGGCGGTCAGCGGCAACGCATCGGGATCGCACGCGCCCTGATTCGCAACAATCCCATTCTGATCCTGGACGAGCCGACGGCCGCGCTTGACTCTGAATCGGAGCGCCTGGTGATCGAGGCGTTAGAACGCCTGATGAAAGGCCGCACCGTGCTCACCATTGCCCACCGCCTGAGCACCATTCGCGATGCCGACAAAATCATCGTACTCAAGGACGGCGTGGTCGCCGAGCAGGGCACGCACGACCAACTGCTTGCCAGGGGCGGCATCTACGCCGGGCTGTATAGTGTACAGTTCGATACAGCACCAGCCAAAGCTGCCCTTTAGAGCGACCAAATGTCTCGCAAAGTTATCGTTCTTCCTGACGACACGGTCAAGCCCATACTGCATGCCATCGAGCATGCCAGCAAGTCACTGCTGATCAAGATGTTCGTATTCACCGACCCCACATTATTGCTAGCGGTGATAGCCGCGCATAGCCGCGGGGTGGAAGTGCGCATCATGCTTAACCCACAGCGGCGCAATGGGGTATCGGAGAACGATGAGAGCCGCAGCCAGTTGGAAAGTGCGGGCATCACCGTCCGCGACAGCAATCCGGCGTTCGATCTGACGCACGAGAAGTCCATGGTGGTCGACGGAACCACGGCCTTCGTTCAATCGTTGAACTGGCAAACGGAAAACCTCACCGTGACGCGCGACTACGCGATCGTTACGACCTACCCACACGAAGTGCAGGAGGTGATTCGCGGATTTGAAGCAGATTGGCAGCGCGAAGACTTCGCCTGCGGTACAACAAGCCACCTTATCTGGTGCCGCGGCAACGGACGCGAGCGAATCGCTCAATTCATCGATCGAGCGACGCACTCGTTGTGGTTACAGAACGAACGCTACCAGGATCAGATGATGATTGAGCGCCTGGTACGGGCGCATGCGCGAGGGGTGAAGATTCATTTGATGGCGCGCCCGGCGCACACGCTGAAAAAGGACAAGCTCATCGAAGGGGTAGGGGGCCTACGTATCCTGCAGGATGTGGGCGTCAAGATCCGCAAGTTGAAGGAGCTGAAGCTGCATGCAAAGATGCTGCTGGCGGATAACGCGCGGGCGATTATCGGATCGATCAACCTGGCCCCCGGCAGCTTCGACAGCCGCCGGGAGTTGGCAATTGAGGTGGACGATGCCCCGATCATTGCACGACTGCACGAGGTCGTGCATCATGACTGGGACAATGCCAGGGACCTCGATCTCAGCGACGAAGGCTTGCTGAAGGATCTGGGCAAGCACGGGGGCGAAGGTCTCGACGAGCTTGGCCTGGGAGAACCAGCTAAATCTGAGAAAACGTCGCCGGCCTGAGTACCAGATTCGAGATATCACTGACCGTGGGCTCGAAACTGTATCTCGGCTCGGCCGACAGTTTTTTCCATTGCGGATCGTTGCGGAACAGGTCCCACTTGGGTTCCATGTCTGCCAACTCCGGATAGCTCAGCATATAGGTCAGCTGCGGCAGGCGGGGGCCGATCAGCGTGTCGCCGTAAAAGACCTGCCAAAACCCTGAGCGCTGGAAAACTTCAAACTCTCCATGGTGGAACATCTCCACCTTGCGTACGTGATCCTGATAGCTGGGGCTCTCATAGGTGCGCAGCTGGAACACACGTTTGCCATGCTGCGCGGTGACGGGCGGCACGACCAGGCGGGGCCATCCCTCGAAGGCAGCCATAAGCGAACTCTCAATGCGCGTGAATGGCGGCGAGCTGGCGGGCGCGTTCCAAAACGGCGCAGCCGCCTTCATGAATTCTTCGTCTTTCGCCAGCAACAGGTCACTGGTGACGAGCGATTCCACTGTGGTGGAAGGAATCAGCACGTACACCGTAGGCGTTTCCGGGCCTATGTCGAGGTTGAACACTCCGATAGGGGTGAAGCCGAGGCGATTGAGCCCGGGGATGAGTGCTTCGGCCAGATAGGCTGAGAGCAGTTTTGTCTGTGGGCTTTGCAGCCGGTATTTGCGCAGCTCGTAGTATTCGCGTGCTTTGGGCGCCGGTGTCTGGGCGCTGGCATTTCCCGCGCTAAGAGCGACAGTGGCTGTAGCCAGAGATGAGGTAAGGAATTGGCGTCGTTGCAAAGCTCCTCCAGATCGCAGGGAAGATTCTAAAGCATTCCGGGGATAGCGCGGTCACCCGATCCTGGTTAAGGCATGGCGCCCTGTTTTGCTTTCACACAAGAATGGTATAAAGCGGCAGTATGAAGACCAATCTTCCTAACCCCCACATTCAGGACCGGCATGATCAGGACAGGCGCCGGTTTTTACGGCAGAGTTTTTCCTTCAGTGCGCTGGCCAGCCTGGAATCAAGCTTCGGGCACTTGCGTGCGCTGGCAGCTCCCTTGGACCCTGCAGCGGCGCAGATACTGGTCTTAGGCGACTGGGGATACGAGAACCCGGAAGCGCAAACCAGGGTCGCCGCCGGACTGCGCGGCTACGCCAAACAGCACAGCGTTCGGCCGGAGGCACTGCTGCTGCTGGGCGATAACTGGTACGGCGACCTGACGGGTGGTGCGCACTCGTCACGGTGGCAAACCTATTTCGAAGACATGTATCCCGCCAGCGAGTTCCCTTGCCCTGCGTATGCGGTGCTGGGGAACCACGATTACCAGCGATACCCGGAAAGCAAGGTCGATGCTGAGTTAGAGTACGCCCGGAGCGGACGTAACCATGGAGCGCCCACCCGCTTTACCATGCCGGCTCGCTGGTACCGCTTCACGTTCCCTGCCAAGGACCCGCTGATCACATTTTTGGCGCTCGACAGCAACATGCCGCGGGCGGATGGCAAGCAGAAGGGACGCGATTTTACGCTGACGCCGGAACAACAGGCCGAGCAGTTGGCCTGGCTGGAAACGGAACTGAAGCGCCCGCGCACCACGCCCTACCTGGCGGTGATTGCGCACCATCCCGTGTTTTCCGATGGACCCCACGGCGACCACCCGGTCCTGATCCGCGACTGGGATCCGCTGTTCCGCAAGTATCGAGTGGATGTTTATATGGCCGGGCATGATCACGACCTGCAGCACCTGGAGTTTGCAGGACACCCGACCAGTTTCTTCTTATCGGGCGGCGGCGGCGCAGATTTATACAACCTGACGATTGAACCCACGCAGCGGGGACCGTATGCGCAGAAGGTGTATGGGTTTAGCCATATCTCGGTCAGCAAACGGGAGATGACGCTGCGACATCTAGACCCGGCAGGCAACACGGTACACGCTTTTAGCAGAACGCCGGAGGGCAAGGTTTCGATCACCAGCTAGCTAGTCACTGGACGGGGGCATTGTGGTTGTTTCCGACAGTCGTGGTGAGAAATCCGGGTTAGGGCTTTGTGATCTAGTTCTTCTGGGGAGAAGAACCAAGGGTGTCTAGCCCGGATTTCTCGAGACTGGTTCCGGTCGACAGCCGTGGAATCCCACATCTCGCGAAAAACGAGCGAGATGTGGGGCACCCAGGATTTGTTGGCGAGAGAGATCTCGTGAAAGGTTACTTTTCGCTGGTGGGAGGAACAACGCCCTTCAGCCGCAAATACAACGACAAGGTTGCGTACTGCTCATTGTCGTGTGCGACATTGCCCCAAAGTGCGCTCAGGCGGGTCCGTTTCGCCGGTCCCATGGGGAGCATGTCAGCCATGTTGGCTTCGGTGATGCCGGCATACGCTTTGTCGCAGACGGCAAACGAAGCCTTGAGCGCATCCACAATCGCCGCCTTGTCGGCAGTCTCTGCCGGTGTCTTCGCCGCATCTCCGGTAGCGCCGGCGGCAGCGCCGCAAATATGCGTTTGCGCCTCGGTGACATGGTTCACCACACGCGCGAAGCTGCGGATGTCAGCGGTGGGCTTGAAGCTGTAACTCTCTGCCGGCATCTTCTCAGCCGCTTTCAGGATGTTGTCTTTGAGACGGGCGTAATTGCCCTGCACTTCGGTCGCGTAGGGGCTGCCCTGCCCCAGCGCTACACCTGCCACCATCAAACTCGCCACTGCACACATCGAGCACAACCGCTGCATACTTGCTCCTCCGGAATCCTCACAAGCCTACCTAGCTTAGCGGGTGGAAACAAGGCAGAAAAAGGAGCTATCGCCCGGTGTGCCTGGCGGAGTCTGCATGCGCAGCGCCCTGGGGCAACGCCCAGGCAAAGACGACGCCACCCGCACTCGTCACCACATATTGGCGGCCATCGAGTTGATAGGTGATCGGCGACGTGCCTACGCGGGCCCCTGAGCCCGCGTGCCACAGAGTTTTGCCGGTAGCAGTTTCGAGCGCCAACACATTGCCCCGGTTATCGGCCGTAAATGTGAGGCCTGAGCCGGTGGTCAGTACGCCCGCACTCGGACTACCTTCGCCCAATTCGTGCGTCCAACGAACCTTGCCGGTTTGATAGTCGATGGCTTCGAGCACGCCCTTGCTCCACAGATCATAATCGGCGCCAGCCCACCCGTAGGAGCCATCCGCCGGCTTGGCGAAGTAGAGGCTGTAGGCAGGGTGAGCCGTGACGAGAAACAATCCCGTTGCCGGATCGAAACTCGGCGAGCGGAAGTTAGCCATGCCGCCTTCATCCGGAGCGATCAGGCGACCGTCCTGGGCAGGCTCCTTGGCGGGATTGGGAATGGGTTGGCCCTTTTTATCAACACCCAATGTCCAATTCACCGGCCCGAAGGGAGTGGTGAGAAGGCTGGTTCCATCGGTGCGATCGAGCACGAAGAAATAGCCATTCCGCGAACCCTGCAGCAGCATCTTGCGCGGCTTGCCGGCGAACGAGCCATCGACCAGCACCGGCACTTCAGAAGCATCCCAGTCATGCGTGTCGTGCGGCGACGGCTGGAAGGCCCACACCAGTTTGCCGGTATCCGGATTCAGCGCCACGATGCTGCAGGTGTACAGATTGTCACCGGGGCGAGTGGAAGCGGTGAGCACGGGGGTTGGATTACCGGTTCCCCAGTAGAGCAGATTCAGATCAGGATCATACGTCCCGGTCATCCAGGTATTACCACCGGTGGTGGCATTGAGTGTACCGAGGGGCGGCGTGGCATTCCATTGCCATTGCGTTTTTCCGGTGTCGGGATCGATGGATCGCAGGTATCCCACCAGGTTGTCAAAGTCACCCGAAGTGCCCACCAACACATGATTGCCGATTACCAGCGGAGCCATGCTGGTCCAGTAGCCTTTGGTAGCGTCCGCCACGGGCACCACCCAGCGCACGCTGCCGTCGCCCGCGTTCAGCGAAACCAGGTGGCCGTCCGGCACCAGGAAGAAAAGCCAATCCTTGTACATGCCCAGGCCGCGATTGCCGATGTGCAATCCGTGGTTGGGCGGATAGGTGTAGGTCCAGATCTGTTTTCCTGACAGCGCATCGACCGCCCAAATTTTGTCGGGGACACTGAAGTAGAGGACGCCATCCACCACCAGCGGAGTGGCTTTGATATCCATGGCCTGGTTGGTTTGGAAGGCCCATGCCAGGCTGAGCTTGCCGACGTTTTGCGGGGTCACCTGGTCAAGCTTGCTGTGGCGCTGCCCATCGTAGGCGCCGTGATATTGCGGCCAGGTATCTGCGGGAGGATGCAGCAGGGTAGCGTGGTCTACCCCTTGTGCGCGACTGACGCGAGGCATGGAAATGATGGCTGCGGCTAAAGAGAAAGCGCAGACGAGAGCACAGCGTTGCTTCAACATGAGATCAGGCCAGGGTGACTTTGAAGGTGATCGCGATCTCAGACATATGAGCCGGGGGAATCTTTATCCTGAGACCTTTGTTGTCCTGCTTCCACTGAACTTTCTCACGATAGCCCAGCAGCTTGACATCGAGAATTTTTCCCGGCTGCTGCGGGCTGTTGACCGCCAGCGGCTTGATGAGAAACTCCTTCACTGGAATTCCCATCACAAAAGCGTACAGTGTTTTGCCCTTGACCGTGAAGCGCACATCCTCTGCGGTTAAATCCGGCTGCTTATCTTCGTTGAAGCCGCTTTGGTCCACCTGCATGAGCATCGCCGGGCCGGTGCCGTAAATCTTCCAGGGACGCGAGCCGTGGATGCCTTCACTGTTCACCGCCATCCAGTCGGTGATCCCGTTAAGCACCACCAACTCATCCGCATCGAGCTCGCCGCTGTTGGGCAAGGGAAAATTCAGGAGCAGGTTACCGTTCTTGCTGACGATGTCGACCAGCATATCGATCACTTTTTTCGGCGTTTTGTACACCTTGCCACGCTTGTAATGCCAATCGCCAATGCAGGTGTCGGTTTGCCAGGGCACGTCTGAGATGGCATCGGCCACGCCGCGCTCATGATCGACGAGGCAGGTGCCGACCGCGCAGTCATTGGCCACCTTGCTGCAGTACACCGCGTCTGCTTTGCCCGAATGCTGGCCGGCGCTCACGTTGTAAAGCTCAGCCACGGTGCTCAAACCATATTCGTCGAAGGGAATGCCGCCATCGGTATAGAGCAGGTCGGGCTGATGTTGATCGATGAGATCTTTGATGCGGTTGAAATACTGCATTTTCCACGCATCGGGCGCGACCCGGCCCATGGCTTTCGCCGTTTTTGCGAAGTCCGCAGGCATGTCGGAATAGTTGTGGTACAGGTCGGCGAACTTTGGGTTGACGCCGTCGTACGGTACGCCGGCTAGTGGACCCTGGCTATCGCTCAGGTGGGACGGCGCAAACCAATCGAAACTGTTGGAGAGATGTTCGCTCACGCCGAAACGGAGATTGTGTTCGCGCGCTGCTTCCTTGTAGAGGCCCACAATGTCGCGCATCGGGCCCACCGACGTCGCGTTCCAGTGCGGCTGAAACTTCGACTCCCACATATCGTAGTTGTCATGATGCACGCCCATGCTCACGAAGTAGCGGGCGCCGGCCTTGGCATAGAGATCCATCAAGTGCTTAGGATCCCACCTGGCGCCCTTGAACAGTGGCACCAGGTCTTTGTAACCCATCTTCGAGGGGTGCCCGTACGTCTTGAGGTGATACTCGTATTGCGCGCTGCCCTGGATGTACATATTGCGCGCGTACCAATCGCCATCTTCCACGCCAGACTGGGGACCCCAGTGCGACCAGATGCCGAATTTCGCGTCGCGAAACCAGTCAGGGATGCGGTAAGAATCGAGCGAGCCGCGGGTCGCGGTGAATGGCCCATTGGTGATCGGGAGAGTGCCTGCCTGGGCAAAAGCGCCCCGTGTGCCTGCCCATGCGGCCGAATAGCCGAGCAATTTGATGGTGTCGCGCCGTGTGAACCGCATGCAGAGCCGCCTCGTTCCTGCTGATCAACAAGTTAGTTTTGCTGCAAACCCATGCCCATGATTGTGTTCCGCCCATGGTTATATCTAGGCCAGGCCGGTTAATCAACCCTGGAAGCCGGATTATGGCCCGGGTTGACCAGGCACTAATGCTTTTCCGATGGCCCGGCCGCCCGTAAGAGCTATAGACTACAGTCTCGAAAGTGTTCCGTACGGATTCTTGCTCCGTTGGCCCTGTCGCCCGGACACACTCTGCCAACCCGCCTGGGCAGGCGTTTACTCGTACTTTCGTTCTATCTGCGTAACCCTGTCGTTCACGCTCAACCATCCATTTTCTCCTGGGAGGGTGAAATATGTCGTTAAGCAGGCGTGCCTTTTTACACCGTGTTGGGCAGGCGGGTGGTTACAGCGCAGCGTTCCTGATGATGCAGGGTCTGGGCCTGATGGAGGCTACGCCCGCCAGCGCGGCCAAGGTGGATGCGGCGCCTGGATCGGGCAAAGGGGTAAAGGTATTGATTCTGGGCGGCGGCATCGCTGGCCTGGTAGCCGCGTACGAACTGCGCGCCCGCGGTTACGAGTGCACGCTGCTCGAGGCTCGCGCACGGCCCGGCGGCCGCAATTGGACGGTGCGCGGCGGCGATACGGTGGAGTTCCTCAACGGCACAAAGCAGGCCTGCAGCTGGGACGAGGGAAACTACCAGAACTTCGGCCCGGCCCGGCTGCCGTCCATTCACCCCACCATGCTCGGCTATTGCGAAAAGCTGGGCGTGCCACTGCAGGTCGAAGTCAACATGACCCGCTCATCCTTCCTGCAGAACGACGCGGCGAACGGCGGCAAGCCCGTGCTGCTGCGCCAAGCGGTGAATGACACCAGGGGTCACGTGAGCGAACTGCTGGCAAAAACCATCCATCAGGGGGCGCTGGACCAGGATCTTTCGAAAGAAGACAAAGAGCGGCTGCTGACCTTCCTGGAAAATTACGGCCCCCTGGATAGCGCAGACAAGTACACCGGCAGCGATCGTGCGGGCTATGCGCAGACCGCGGGCGCCGGCGACCAGGTAGGCGTGCTGAGCAAACCGATCGATATGCATACTCTGCTGGACGAGGATTTTTGGCAGGGCATCCTGTTCGACGAACAGTTCGATATGCAGGCCACCATGTTCCAGCCGGTCGGCGGTATGGATCGGATTCCCTATGCGTTCGCGAAGTCGCTGGGAGACGTGGTGAAGTACAACGCGCCGGTGACAGAACTGCGCAAGACCACGAACGGCGTCAGGGTTGGCTACCAAGTGAAGGGCGCACCGGCTGTGATCGAAGCCGATTACTGTATCTGCGCGATGCCCCTGACGGTTCTCAGGAAAATGAAACATGATCTCAGCGCGCCCTACAAAAAAGTGGTGGATGAGTGTACCTACGCGAGCGCCTATAAGATCGCCTGGGAAAGCCGTCGTTTTTGGGAGCAGGACTACAACATCTACGGCGGCCTCGAATTGGTAAAGACAGGGTGCAGCCCGATCTGGTTTCCTTCCGCGGGCATGTTTACGCGGCGGGGCGTGGTGGTGAGCGGGTATTCAGACGAGGCCCGGTCCGTGATCGAGAATCTCAGCATCCCGGAGAAGTTTGCAGAGAGCCGTAAATCGATCGAGCGGCTGCACCCCGGCCACGGCAAGGAATTGGAGAAGCCCATGTATGTGTCGTGGGGACAGATTGCGTACAACGAGGGATCGTGGATTCGCAGCTACGGGCCGGGGCAGGCGAGGTTCAGCTACTCGTTCAGCCAGCGGACGGGGGAAGCTCCCTCGTCCGCGACCGCGCAGGCGCACACGAATCCAGGGTACGAGACGTTGATTGAACCGGACGGAAGGATTTTGTTCGCCGGCGACCATGTGAGCCATATTGTCGCGTGGCAGGAAGGCGCTGCGCTCAGCGCGCTGCGTGCGGTTGACCAGGTATGTGATCGTGCCAAGGCGGATCGGTTGGCGAGCAAAGGTTAATCAAGGGGTCCGGGAAGATTAAGCCGCGCGTCTCACCACCAATCTCCGCTGCGACAAACAATGCCCTAACCCCTGGACGGGTGCCCCATGCTCGCCGACTCCGGCGTGCGTGGGTTGAACAAGACAGGGCGAAGCCCATCGAATGCGTTCTCTCGGTTCCCACGGTTACTCATTTTTCCGTGCTTCTATTGGCGTGCTTGGTTTCTTCTGATTTCGTGGCGTGTCGGATCAAAACATTTGAAGGGCTTCGCCCTGTCTTGTTCAACCCACGCACGCCGGAGTCGGCGAGCATGG
>CAZZVD010000048.1:0-25802 GCA_964657465.1 uncultured Acetobacteraceae bacterium
AAATCCTGCGGGTTAAGCTGCGCCATGAACGCTTTCAGATCGCCAGGGAGATTTGAAACCAGCGTAAGCCGCTCGCCCGTGCCAGGATGGACAAACTCCAACTCGGCGGCATGCAGGAAGTTTCTATCGAGCGTGAGCCGGGGCAGAACACGCGCCGGCCGCTGATGCCGGCTGCCCTCCTGGGCCGCGATGCCGGAGGCCGCGCCATACAGCGTGTCGCCCACGACGGGGTGGCCTAACGAAGCCATGTGTACTCGAATTTGATGGGTGCGCCCGGTCTCAATGCGCACCGAGATGAGCGTGAAGTGTCCATAGGGCCCGTGGATGCGCCGTAGAACCTCCCAGTGGGACACGGCGGAGCGGCCGCCTTCACGGCGCGTCGTCATGCGGGTGCGGCGAACGGTGTCGCGGCTGATCGGGGCGTTCACCGTGCCGCGATCCTGCGCCAACTCACCCTGCACCAGCGCGATGTAAAGCTTGCGCACCTGGCGGCGAGCGAACAGCGACGCCAGCTTCGCATGCGTGGCATCGTTTTTGGCCACAACAATGAGTCCGCTGGTCTGCTTATCCAGGCGATGCACGATACCCGGGCGCAGGGGACCGCTCGAAGAGGACAGCTCCTTCAAGTGATGCAGGAGCGCGTTGACCAGAGTACCCCGGTTACGCGCCTCATCCGTTGCCCCGGAGCCGGCGTGCACCATCATGCCGGCTGGCTTGTTGATGACGGCCAGGTCGTTGTCTTCGTAAACGACATCCAGCGCGATGTCTTCGGCCAACGCGCGCAAGGGCGCCGGTTGCGGCTCGCCAAGAATGGAGAGCGTCTCGCCCGTGTGAACTTTGCGTGAGGCCTTGGCGGGCTTGCCTTCGACCAGCACGCCCCCTTGCTGCAGCAGCAACTGCACTCTGGAACGACTGATCTCGCCCATATGCTGGGCGAGAAAAAGGTCGAGACGCTGGCCGTCGGCTTCTTCTGGAACGTGCAGGGTGCGTGGCGACGATGCGCTATCCAACGGTGGGCACCCGCTTGACCTGTTGGACTGGCTGGGCAGGGCGCATCCACAACCAGCCGCCGGCCAGCACCATAGCGGCGGAGAGCAACTGCGCGGCCGGGAGCACGCCCGCAATCCACGGCCCTGTGTCGCCCCGGAAGGGCGCGAGGGCTGCGCTGGCAAGGCCACCCAGGAAAAGCCCCGCGCCCAGAACCTCACCATCGCGGTGAGGACGATGCAGCAGGGCCATCCCCACCACGAACACGGCAAACCCGGCCACGCTGGCGTAGAGCTGCGTTGGGTGGAGCGGCACACCCACCGGTGTACCCGGCACGATGCCACGATTGCGGAACACGACGGCCCAGGGCAACTGGGTGGGCGTGCCGTAGTCGCAGCCTGCTTCCAGGCAGGCGATTGAGACAACGGAGCTGGCGAGCGCCAGGCTGGGCGCAACCGCGTCGGCGGTACGCAGAATCGGCAGCTTGCGGCGGAGGCAGTACAGGAAACCGGCAGCGCATGCCAACGCTGCACTGCTGAGACTTACGCCGGGATCACGCGTGCCATACACGCTGAGACCCAGTGCGCGCGAACCGTACTGGCCCCAGTGCGCGAGGATGAGCAAAAGTTTGCTGGTGAGCAGCAGGGTCACGATGGCAACCAGCGCCATTGTCCAGATCTTGTCGGTGTCGAGCGCGAGCAGGCGCGCATTGCGGACGCACACCAGCAGCGCCCCAATGGTCGCGGCGGCCACCAGGAATCCATAGGTCGGCAGGACAATGCGGCCGAACTGGAATAAGTAGGGATGCACAGAAGGAGAGAAGACGAAACCGACCCACTGGGCCGTGTCACAGTGCGCTGGTGAACCCGTCCTGAGACGTTTGGGACTCTCCGCAGCTCTTTAGGCATTCCGGACTGGCGGACACTGCACACTGAGCCGATTTTTCGAGTCGAGTCCCGGTTCGATGAATATTGGTTCAACCAGCGTTAACTGAAATACCTGCTTTGCAGGCCGGTCTCTGACTTGGATGCTAACGTCACCGAAGCTGCTTGGCAAGTGACGGCCCGGCAGAGACGCCTGCACCCACGGCGATGGGGCCCGGCTCGACAAAACGGTGGTCATCATCCAGTACAGAATCCAACAAGCCGGAGAGGCTGTTGGCCCGGGTGCGCAGGATCGTCTGGGTTTCACTCATGGTGCCCCTGAGCAGACGGCAGTGCTCCTGTAGTCGCAAAAGCTCATCGGCGATATTGAGAGCAGCGAGCACGGCTACGCGGAGCGAGTCAACTGTATTACCAGTCGCCGAGACGGCGCGCATTTTTGCGTCGACGGCGTGCGCCAGCTTCTCGATGTATTCCGCATCGTGGGCGCGCAAATTATACGTCTGGTCGTAGATCTCCACGCTGACGGAAGTACTGGACCGCCGGATTTCGATCTTGCTTTCTGCCATGGCCATCCGCTGCCTCGCTGATTACTCGCCCAGTTCGTCGATGTGCTTGAGGAGGCGCTCGATGCGGCCGCGCACCGCTTCTCGTTCCTGATTCAGGCCGGCCAGTTGCTCTTCCAGTTGCGACACGTGATTGGCTTGCTCTTCCACGCGCTGCGCTAAACGGGCGGCATGCTGTTCGACAGAAGACCGGAGTTCTCGCTCGCCTTTGAGCAACTCAACGGTACGGAGTACTCGCTCTTCAAGCGCCTGGAAATCGTCTGCTGCCATGATGATCTCGGGAGGGTGTTCCGCCAAAGTGGACATTGATGCCTCCTGATACTAACGGGGGATTGCGTTCTGAAAATGAGTATAGCTCGCACGGAGAATCGGCAAGAGCGGCAATCGGGAAGAAACACGCAGGCCGGGAGTACCTAGAAATGTTCCTGCGTTCTGAAATAAATCGTGACTGGCGGGAACCGCTGCGTGTGGTGAACAGTTGCGCAAGAAGCGGATTCGTCAGCCGCGATGTTTGCCGCCGATAGATTCGAGTGCGGTGATGACCGCTTGTGAATAGCTCTGCAGCTCTTCATCACGCAACGTACGCTCCAGGGCCTGGAAGACGGTGCGGATCAACATGGAATAGTGACCGGCAGGAAGAGACTGCGTGGAGCCAGGCGCTGCGCGGAATATTTCTCTCGGAGAAAAATGGGTGAGTTCGGCGATATGCAGATTGCTGAGCGCATCGGCGATGGCCTGCCATTGCACGGTGTCGGCAAACACGAAAGAGAAGTCGCGCTCCACCGGCTGGAAGCGGGAGAGCTCTGGCGCCAGCGGCTGGCGGAGTGATAGTTGGTAGAGGCGATCCAGATAAATTTCGCCGAGGTAGATATCCTGGCGGATTTTTCGCTGCTGCCCCGTGGCGGGGTTCAACTGGCCAAACCAGGCGACCGTCAAACCGTCTGCCACAGCGCGGGCGCAACGGCCGGGATGCAGCCACGCCGGAACGATGCCCTGATCGGCGGCGAAGGTGTCGAAGTAGAAAGAGCGCGGCGCAAACTTCTCAATCAGCTCTTCGACTGTTCCTTTCAGGTCGTAAAAGTCGATGGCGTGCGGGGGCTGGTTGGGCCCGTTCCACAAGGAGCCCGCTGCGCCGAGCGCAAGCGCGGGATGCTCCTCCACGCGCTCAGGGCTGCCGCTGAAGACAGTGCCGTTCTCAAACAGCTGTACATCGTTCACATTGCGGTTGAGATTGTTGGCCAGCATCGACAGCATGCCCGGCAGCAGGGAGAGTCGCAGCATGCCGGCTTCTTCATTCAGCGGATTGCCCATGGCTACCGCCATGCCAGGCAGGAGGGCGAAGGTAACCGCGTCTGTTTCAGAACAGAAGGTGCTGGATAACGCCTCGTTCCAGCCCAGCGCGAGCAGCGTGCGGCGCACGGTTGCCTCTTTCGCCGCGTGGGGCTGTTCAATGACTTTGCCGGAAAAGCCGGGCAGCGTGTTGGCAAAACGGTTGTAGCCGTAGACGCGCGCGATCTCTTCAATCAGGTCGATCTCCCGCTCCAGGTCGAGGCGCCAGCTGGGCAGAGTCACCTGGTAGCTGCCATCCCCTACGATTTGCAGGGTGCAGCCCAGAGCTTGCAGAACGTTCTCTGTCGTCTCCTGGGTCACGCCCAGGCCATCGACAGTGGAGCCCAGCATGCGGCGCACTTCGCGATGGCTCAGCGATACGGCGCTGCGCTTTGCAGTGCGTTCGTCCTGCGCCGGGACGACGACGTCGATCATCTCGCCCTCGATGCTGCCTCCGTCCATAAGGATGATCTGACTCACCAGCGCGGAAGCGACCGGCGTGGCATTGAAGTCAGCTCCGCGCTCGAAGCGGTGCGAGGCATCGGTGTGCAGGCCATGGCGCTTGCTGCTGCGGCGCACGGTGATGGGGTCGAACCAGGCGGCTTCCACCAGGATGTTTTTGGTTTCCGCAGTGATCATGGTGTCCCAGCCACCCATGACGCCGGCCAGGGCAAGAGCCTTCTTCTCATCGGCGACGACCAGATCTTCAGGGTCGAGCACACGCTCGATGCCATCCAGCGTTCGCAGCTTTTCTCCAGCCCTGGCGCGGCGAACGATGATGCCGCCCTGCAGCTTGTCGCGATCGAAGGCGTGCGTGGGGTGACCCATAGCCTGGGTTACGTAGTTGGTCGCATCGACCGCATTCGAGATGAGCTTTTGCTGCAGCAGGGCAAAGCGCTGGGCCACTACCCCGGTTGAGGGTTGAATGGTCACGCCGCTAAGGCTGCGCGCGGTGAAGCGGCCGCAGAGTTCGGGTGCTTCGATCAATACGTTCACAGGCACGTTTACGGCGACTGGTGCCGGCAAGGTGAGATCAAGTGGCGCGAGCGGGAGGCCGGCAATTGCGGCTGCTTCCCTTGCGACGCCGTAGTGGTTCATGGCATCGACGCGGTTGGTCGTGATGTCCATTTCGAACAGCGAACCGTTCCCCGGGCCGAGATCGAAGATGCCTTCGACCGCGATGCCGCGCAGCGTCAACGCCTCGGCGAGTTCCCGGTCGCCGAGCGTGAGACCAGGTACGTAGGAACGGATCCACTGGGAAAGAATGTTCATAGGATTTGCTTCTTCACCGGAAGCGCTCCAGAAACCGCATGTCGCCGGAATAGAACTGGCCGATGTCGCCGATGCCGTACTTCATCATGGCGATGCGCTCAACGCCCATGCCGAACGCGAAGCCGCTAATCTTCTTCGGGTCGTACGCGGGCTGGCGGCGCGCTGCAAAGCCGAAGACTGCTGGATCGACCATGCCGCAGCCCAGTAACTCAATCCAGCCAGACTGCTTGCACTTGCGGCAGCCGCGGCCGCCACAGAAGATGCAGCTGATCTGCACGTCTGCTGAGGGTTCGGTGAAAGGAAAGAAGGATGGAAAAAACCGCGTCTTGACGTTGCTGCCGAAGAACGCCTTCATTGCATGATCCAGCGTGCCCTTCAGGTCAGAGAAGGTGATGTTGGTGTCTACGCACAAGCCCTCGACCTGGTGGAAGATGGGCGAGTGGGTAGCGTCGGCTGCGTCATTGCGATGCACCTTGCCGGGGATCACAATACGCAACGGGGGCGGTTGCTCTTCCATGGTGTGGATCTGCACTGGCGAGGTGTGGGTGCGCATCAATAATCGGTCGCGCAGCGGCTTGCGCTCCTGGTGAGAGACCACAAGCGTGTCCTGCGTATCGCGCGCCGGATGACCGGGAGGGAAGTTCAGCGACTCGAAGTTGTAGTAGTCGGTTTCGACTTCAGGGCCGAGGCCCACGGAATAGCCCATCGCGGCAAAGACGGCCACGATCTCATGCATGGTTTTGATCAGCGGATGTTCGGCACCCAGCGTGCGGCGGGTACCGGGGAGGGTGATGTCGATTGCCGGATAGCTGCCGGTTCCGCCTGCCTGCATCTGCTCGGGATCGCAGCGGGGTTCGATGGCAGACTTTAACGAGTTGAAGCGTTTGCCTGTCTCGCGGCGTGCCTCGGCCGGCGCTCCTTTGAGAACCTCGCTGACGCGCATGAGCAGGCCCTGCTTGCGGCCGATCCAGCGGATGCGCAAGTGCTCCACTGCTTCTGCCGTGGCGGCAGAAGCAGCCTCCTGCTCGAACATTGTCAGGATGGCCGCGAAGTAGTGATCGAGCGAGCCGGGCGAGTAGTCGTTATGAAGGTCAGGCAGTTCGAAAGGCGGCATGAGGATAGGCGCTTCTGACGGGCCGATTACTTACTTGCGGAGAGTGATACAGGGCTAAAGAGGGTGTGTGAAAACTCCAAACTCGGCCCGTTCCTGTACCACAAGCCTGGGTGCCCCATATCTACCGACGTTTTCCAGTCGGGAGATGTGGGATTAAGCAGCTCTCTAACAGCAACTCCGAACATCCTATAAGCGTTTTAGGATTACAGACACGTTAGCCTCTAAGCCTGCTGCAGGTTCACGGTTGCGGGTGGAGCGCAGCGTAATCCCACATCTCCCGACTGGAAAACGTCGGCAGATATGGGGCACCCAGGCTGGTGGTCGGGGAGAAACCAATTCTGAAGTTCTCACACACCCTCTAACGCCCAGGTATTTTGATAATCCTTGGCACGACAGGGTCGTGCCCTAAAGAGACTGTTCTCTCCCCAGCCCGGTAAAGCTCAGCTTAGGCGGCTACGGGCTTGCTGAGAGCGGTCTTGGCCTGCGCCGTCAACGCGGTAAAAGCAGCCGCGTCATGGACGGCGAGCTCAGCAAGGATCTTGCGATCCAACTCGATACCGGCCACTTTCAGGCCATGGATGAATTGGGAGTAGCTGATGCCGTTGAGCTTGGCAGCGGCCCCGATGCGGACGATCCAGAGGGAGCGAAACTGACGCTTCTTCTGCTTGCGGCCGATGTAGGCAAACTTCAGACCGCGCTCAACTGCTTCCTGGGCTGCCTGGTAGAGCTTGGATTTTGTTAGGAAATAGCCGCTGGCTCGTTTGAGGATCTTCTTGCGGCGATCATTGCGCTTTGTCCCACGTTTTACGCGAGGCATGTTAGTTCTCCTTTAAATACTGCGTTGTGCGGCTGGAGGCAGGAAATGCCTCTTCACTCGCTTACTAAGCTGATCCTCTTGTCTTTAGAGACAGGGGCCGCGGAGAGATCCGCTGCCCTAAACCCGTGAGGGTCGATCAGGCGTAGGGAATCATGCGCGCTACTTTGCGCTTGTCTGCTTCTGAAACCAGGACGGTGCCACTCAACTTCTTTTTGACCTTTTTGGTCTTAGAGGTGAGAATGTGCCGCTTCTTCGTCTGGCCGCGGAGAATTTTCCCCGTTCCAGTCTTCTTGAAGCGCTTGGCCGCGCCCTTGTGTGTCTTTAATTTGGGCATGGTTTTCCTGCTTGCTTTTCGTGTTAACGACCTTTGCGATTATACGGGAGTTGGAAGCAGGAGCAAAGCTTGTTTCCTCAGAGCGCTGAGGCATGCTGCGGCCTGGATTATTGCGGAGCGTGGCTGATTCCCACATCTCGCGAAGAACCAGCGAGATATGGGGCACCCGGCCTGGGTTTACTGGCCGCGGGGCTGACTCGGGTTGAGGCTGAAACTCTTTACGACTGGGCGGATTGCGGCTGCTGGCCTACCAGCGAAGCGGGCGGCTTGGGAGCGGCGGGCTTCTTCGGCGGTTCCGCTTTTTTGCCAGGCGCGAGGATGGCGTGCAGGGTGGTGCCTTCCATGCGGGGCATGAACTCGACGATTCCCGCTTCGCCCATATCCTGGATCAGGCGGTTGATGATGGCATAGCCGAGTTCACGATGGGCCATCTGACGGCCCTTGAAGCGCAGCGAGGCCTTGACCTTGTCGCCTTCGCCCAGGAACCGGACAGCCTGATTTTTCTTGGTCTGGTAATCATGCTCATCCACGGTCACGGAGAATTTCACTTCCTTGACCACGATGACTTTCTGTTTCTTGCGGGCGGCGCGGTCGCTCTTGTCCTTCTCGTAAAGGAACTTGCCGTAATCCTGAATGCGGCAGACCGGGGGCTGCGCGGTAGGTGAAACCTCTACCAGGTCCAGGCCGCGTTCACGTGCGATCTTGAGAGCTTCGAAGGGAGGCAGAATTCCGAGCTGTTCACCATTTTCGTCGATGACGCGGATTTCGCGCGCGCGAATTCTGTCGTTGATGCGGATGAAAGACTTGGCCGAACGCTTATCGATGGTTCCCTCCGGAAACGAAGGGCGCAAGGCCCCTCAAATAAAGCATAGCACCATGGCACCCAGAACTGAAGCCCTCCCGGGCGCCATTGGTCACGCAACCACGACCCCGTGCAGACCACTGCCGGTGAGCCCTACGATGTTTACAAGGACGTTGCGGTTTGCCGGTATCGGCTCTGCCAGGGAGACCTCGAGAAAGTTGTCGGTCAGCGCGCGGCACAAGGCATGCTCATCCGCTTGCAAAGTCACGGCGGGTAATCGATGCCCGACAAAGCGAGCGCGGAATGCTGCATGGCGGCCTGCTATCAGTTCCCGCAACTGGGCCATCCGCTCAGTCACGGCCTGGGGCGCGACTGGCCGCTCTTTCGCCAACTGCCAGGCGCGGGTGCCGGGACGCGCCGAGAAGGGAAACAAGTGCAGGTAGGTGAGGGGTTGGCTGGCGATGAAGTCAAGGCTCTCCTGAAAGAGGGCATCGGTCTCACCAGGAAAGCCGACCATTACGTCGGCGCCGATGGCTGCGTCTGGCATGATCTCCCGCAGCCGCCGGAGTTTTTCCGCGTAGTGCCAGGGGCGGTAGCGCCGGTGCATGGCCCGCAATATGGCGTCGCAGCCGGACTGTAGCGGGAGGTGAGCGTGGCGGGCCAGGCGCTGGCCGTTTCCGCTGGCGTACTCCTGGAATAAAGCAAGCAGCTCAGACGTCCAGTCCATTGGCTCGATAGAACTGAGGCGGAGGCGGGGTAAGGTGGTTTGCGTCAGGATGGCGTGCACCAGTCGATCCAGAGTCCGCTGTGGCGCGAGATCTTTGCCCCAACGGCCCAGGTTGATGCCGGAAAGCACCAGCTCGACGCCTCCCGCGGCGGCAAACTGCTCGACGCTCTGCAGGCAAGCCTGGAGCGATTGCGATCGGCTATGGCCGCGTGTGGTGGGGATGATGCAGAAGGTGCAGCGATTGCCGCAGCCATCCTGCACTTTCAGATTGGGCCGGGTCTGGCCGCCGGTGGCGCCGGGGGACCAGCCACTCTGGGGCATGGACAATTCGGCATGGGCGAAGGCGTCGTCGGCCCAGATCGCGGCGTGCGATCCTCCTGCGGGCAGCGAGGCCAACGGGACGAACGCGGAGATGGGGGCGGTGATGGGAGAAGTCTGCTGCGACGCGATGGCCGCCACGAGTGATTTGTGGCTGTTGCCGACGACGGCCTCCACACCTGGCATGGCAGCCAGCTCCTCGGGAGCGCGCTGCGCGTAGCAGCCGGTTACCAGGATGCGGGCAGTGGGGTTTTCCCGGTGGACACGCCGCAGGAAAGCGCGCGCGGTGCGGTCAGCCTGGGCGGTTACGCTGCAGGTGTTAGCCACGATCACGTCCGCCTGGCTGGCGGTCGCGGCAGGGCGCATCCCGCGCTGACGCAACTCCGCGCTTACGATTTCTCCGTCGGCCCGGCTGGCGCGGCAGCCGAAGTTTTCTACGTGGTATTCTGCCACGTTGTCAGTCTAGAGCAAACACATGTTGCTTTGAGTTAGGATCCAAACACGCTTCTGGTCTACTTCCCCCAGCGCGACCTGGCGTTACTTATTTTCTGGAGTTTCTGTGCATGAAACGTCGCATCCTTTTGGTAGATGACGAGCTCGCGATCCTGCTGACCCTGAAAGCCGTTCTGGAAATGAATGATTTCGAGGTGGAGACCGCGGCCTCTGCCCGCGACGCCCGGGCCAAATTGAAGTCCAGCACGTTTCACATGGTGATTACCGACCTGCGCATGGAGAACGAGTGGGCCGGTCTGGAAGTGGTGCGTGCGGCGAAACAGGCCCCGTACCAGCCAGCAGTCGCTATGCTGACGGCGTTCCCCGCCGAGGGTTCTGAGTGGCGCGATGAAGGCATGGACGAGATGCTTGTGAAGCCCATGAACATCATGAACTTGCTGCGCCAGCTTGAGGCGTTGCTGGTCACCCATGAAGATAAGAAGCAAAAGGCGCTGGCGGCAAAGTCGACCCAGGAGACCAAGAGCCCAGTAAAGGCGAGCGGCCGGACGGCCACTCGCAAGCCAGCCACGGCTAATTAGCTAGTCGCCGCCGCGAAGCCCTGCCCAGCCATCATGTGAGTACCGCCACCAAGGTCCGACTTTCTCCTTGGACGGGTCTTCGCGGCAGGTCGGAGCTTGCTGGCAGTACGCTGGGATGTTTGGGAGAAATTCGGAAGTGGTGCGCCATGCACGCTTCCCAAGGAAGCGTGCATGGGAAAGCGTGCAGGGGGCGCGGTGTGCGACTCGCTGGGCTTACTCTTACGAGGCGGCGCTTACGGCGATGGCAGCGGGCACTGGTGGCCGTCGCTGCTGGAAGCAAGACCTGCAAAGTACAGGCCGGCCTTGCGTGGGCTTGAAAGGAACGGTGGTCTCGGTGGCGCACTCCGAACAAACCGTCCGGGTCTCTGTCCGCACGCCATTGCCGGTGCCAGCTACCCGCTTAATCTTGCACTGCTTACACCGCTTTGGGTCGTTCTTGAATTGCTTATCGTGAAAGAAGAGTTGCTCGCCAGCGGTAAAGACGAAGTCATTACCGCAATCAGAACATTTCAGGATCTTGTCGATGAAATCCATTACGCGTCCCCCCCAGTGTGCCGTGGAATATTCAATCTTCCGTCGACGAATCGCTTAACCGGCATCTTTTCACCGATTTGCTTGATTCATCTGTTTTCGACAGATACCCTCTCGTCTCGCCGTAAGCAAAGCGGGAGGGAAAATGGTGCGGTACAAACCTCTTTTCATCAACTCTTGAAGAGTGCGGGTCGCCGGCTTACGTAGCTCTATCGAACAGTAAGCCGGCGTTGCAGGGTTAATCCTGCTCTTTTCTTGCTTTCTTGCGATTCCGCTTGCGCGCCAGCGCTTCTTTTACACGACGGCGCTCGCCGGGTTTCAGGTAAAACGAGTGACGCTTCACTTCTTTAATGATGTCTTCTTGTTGAACCTTACGCTTAAACCGGCGCAATGCATTTTCAAGCGGCTCGCCTTCTTGCACGCGAACCTCTGCCAATGGACTACACCTCCAAACATCCCAATTGGGTTCTAACAGCTTACGTTACCTTTGAGGGATGGAGTCAAGCTTAATCAGCAACTTCCGCCGCATTTTTCACTGACTCCCGGGAAGGAATCGACGATGGTTCGCTCATATGCAGGTCATGTTCCGGTGATTCCGAGCTCGTGTTATGTGGACATTTCCGCGCAGGTTTTAGGGGAGGTCACGCTGGGAGAACAGGCCAGCGTGTGGATGAATGCTGTTTTGCGTGGCGACGTGCACTCGATCCACATAGGTGCACAGAGCAATGTGCAGGATTGCGCTGTTTTGCACGGAATGCGTCATAAATATCCGGTTGTCGTGGGCGACTGGGTCACGATCGGCCACAATGCCACCGTGCATGGCTGCGTGATCGAGGATGCGTGCCTGATCGGGATGGGCGCGACCATTCTGAATAACGCGCGCATTGGAGAGGGATCGATTATTGGGGCCGGGGCGGTGGTGCCGGAAAGTACCGTTGTTCCCGCGAATACCTTGTGGGCTGGGGTGCCGGCGAAACAGCGGCGGACGCTTGACCCTGGCGAGCGCGAGGGCATTTTGCAGTATGCGCGCAATTATCTCGACTACACGGCCACCTACCTGAAGGAACGGGAGAAATGGGGTTAGTCGCATTTGCTCACGCCTGCTCCATAACGAGGTACGGGTGCCCCATATCTCGCTCGTTTTTCGCGAGATGTGGGATTTCGCCGCTGTCCACCAGCCACTCTGTACTGTCAACTTGCCTCGATGGTGGTCGTATGCGTTCCACACGAAAAGCCGAGATTCGTGGAATCCCACATCTCGCGAAAAACCAGCGAGATGTGGGGCACCCGTCATTGTTTAGCGAGAGAGATCCCACTCACCGAGTCCAGGTTTCTGGCCAAATGGTTGGTATGAGATTCGGGCTGACAGATTTGGGATCCTATCGTGTGCCTGTATTCTGAGAAGGAATGAGTACCTTGCAAGCCGTTCGCGGCACCCGGGACCTCCTACCGCCCGAGACGGAACTGTGGAATCAGATCGAGAGCACGGCGCGGCGCATCTTTGAGCGCTATTCGTTTGGGGAAATCCGTACGCCCATCTTTGAGGACACGCTGCTGTTCGCCCGCGGCGTAGGGGAAGAGACGGATATCGTCTCGAAAGAGATGTACACCTTCATCCCCACGGCCGATCCACCCCGCCAGGGGCGCAGCCAGCCGGAGACGCCACAGTCGCTCACGCTGCGCCCGGAGAACACGGCCGGCGTGGTGCGGGCCTATATCGAGCACAAGCTAGGCGAGACCGGCCAGCTGCAGAAGCTGTATTACATCGGTCCGCAGTTTCGGCGGGAACGGCCGCAAAAGGGCCGGTACCGGCAGTTCTACCAGATCGGCGCCGAGATCATTGGGCCAGCCAGCGCGGGCAGCGAGTCGCCGTTGCGCGATGCCGAAGTACTGGAGATGCTGGCTACCCTGCTGGCAGAATTGAAGATTTCCAATTGGCGGCTGTTGATCAATTCTGTCGGCTCCTCCACGGATCGGCCGCGCTATGTGCAGACTTTACGGGCGGCGCTGGAGCCGGTGGCAGCCACCATGTGCGCCGATTGCCAACGGCGTGCCGTCACCAATCCTCTCCGTGTGCTCGATTGCAAGCACCCACAGGATCAGCCCATTATCGCCACACTGCCGCGGATTTGGGACTCGCTGGATGAAGGCTCGAAAGAGCACTTTGCCGCGGTGTGTTCGGCGCTCGATGCGTGCGGCGTGCCGTACGAGCATGATCATCGGCTGGTGCGGGGGCTGGACTACTACACGCGCACCACATTTGAATTTGTGCAGGTAAGCACTGGCGAGGGCGGTTTAGGGTCGCAGAATGCGCTGTTGGGCGGCGGCCGCTATGACGGGCTTTCCGAGGCGATCGGTGGACCCCGGGCTCCGGGCATTGGATTCGCCATGGGCGAGGACCGGTTAGTGTTGGCAATTGAAGCCCAGGCCAAGCACACCGCGGAGTTAGCGGCGGCTTATATCGCGCCTCTGGGCGACCGCATGAATCCGGCTGCCCTGGTGCTGGCGCGCGATTTGCGCCAGGCCGGCTTGCGGATTGAGCTGGGCGATGGATCGTTCCGCCTGAAAAAATCATTCGAGACGGGCAATAAAGTGGCACGGGCCATCGTAATTCTCGGAGAAGATGAAGTAGCCTCCGGTATCTTGACGGTAAAGCACTTCGCGACGGGTGAGCAGACCAAGATCCCGCGTGGCCAGCTGGCCGCGTTCCTAACCTCGCCCTCAACTTCAAATTAGGACATCTGCATTGCTCGACTTTTTAGGCACTCTTCAGCGCACACATACCTGTGGGCAGCTTCGCGCGCAAAACGCCGGCGAAGACGTAATTCTCATGGGCTGGGTGAACCGCCGCCGCGACCATGGCAACCTGATTTTTCTCGACCTGCGCGATCGCACCGGCATTACGCAAATCGTGCTCGATAAAGACCTGGTGCCCGAGGGTCACGGCAAGGCGGAACATGTGCGGCCGGAGTACGTTGTCGCCGTGACCGGAACCGTGCGGCAGCGAAACCAGGACGTGATCAATCCCAAGATGCCGACCGGGGAGATCGAGGTCGCCGCCAAGCAGTTGCTCGTACTGAACGATTCGAAGGTGCCGCCGTTTTCTCCGGCGGAAGATGCGATCGCCAACGAGGAGTTGCGGCTCAAGTACCGCTACATCGATCTGCGTCGCCAACAGATGCAACGCAACTTCGAGCTGCGCCACAAGATCACCAGGGCTGTGCGGGAGAGCCTGTCGGACCAGGGGTTTCTCGAGGTCGAGACTCCGTTCATGACGCGGTCTACTCCCGAAGGCGCGCGCGATTACCTGGTGCCGAGCCGGGTGCATGGCGGCAATTTTTATGCGCTGCCGCAGTCACCGCAGCTGTTCAAGCAAATCCTGATGATCTCGGGGTTCGACAAGTACTTCCAGATCGCGCGCTGCTTCCGGGATGAAGACTTGCGCGCCGACCGGCAGCCGGAATTCACCCAGATCGATCTCGAGATGTCGTTCGTGCGCCAGGAAGATGTGTTTGGCGTCGTGGAGCGCTTTTTGAGCGCGGCCTTTGCCGCAGTGGGTGTGACGCTGCCCATCCCGTTTCCCCGCATCACGTATGACGATTCGATGCGCCGCTTTGGCATCGATAAGCCCGACCTGCGCATGCCGGGGTTAACGGATGTGCGCTCGGCTTTTAGCGATGAAGATCTGAAGACGCTGGCGATTGACGCTACGCAGCCTGTGGTCGTGTTGTGCATTCCGCGGGTGGGTGAGCTGTCACGCAAGGAGCGCGACGACCACCGGCCGCTGTTCGATACCGGCAAGGGCGCGAAGTATATCGATGACTGGAAGCGGCTGGAAAAGAGCTTTCCTGAAGCCGTGCGGAAGATTCGCGCGATGGTCCCGCCACGCAGCGAGAACGGGCCAGAGGATTTGCTGGTGCTGGTCGCCGGGGATGCGACGGCGCACCTGAACGCGAGCGACAACAAAGCGGGCGGTCATCTGTCTGAGCGCGAGATCGCCATCTACTCGGCGGCCGGAAATTTTCGGGTCGAGCTGGCGCGGCGCTACTCGGACCGGCACGGGGTCTCGGCTATTACTGACCTGGTGGTGGACTCGGTCGAGCGGCATCAGGGCGAATCGGTTGCCGGCGATGCGGCGTTTCGCCCCATCTGGGTGACGGATTTTCCGATGTTCGAATTCGACAAGGACTCGCAGCGATGGATGCCGTCGCATCATCCGTTCACGTCTCCGCATGAAGAGGATATGGAGCGGCTGGTGTCCGACCCCGCCTCGGTGCGCGCCCGCTATTACGACCTGGCGATGAATGGGTTGGAGTTAGGGTCGGGTTCTATTCGTATTCACCGGCAGGATGTACAGCAGGAAATCTTCCGCGCCCTGGGGATGAGCGAAGAGGAAGCTAAATCGCGATTTGGTTTCTTCCTCGAAGCACTCACTTATGGAACGCCCCCGCATGGCGGGATCGCGCTGGGTCTGGACCGAATTGCGATGATCCTGTCAGGAGCGCAAAGTCTGCGGGAGGTGATTGCCTTCCCGAAAACGGCCAAGGCGATTGACTTGATGGTGGATGCGCCCACGCCGGTGAGCCCTCAGCAACTGAAAGAGTTGCATATTCGGACGATCGGTTAGGTTTTGGGGTGCTCTCCCTGCATCCCGCGATGACAGGAAGCCAGGGACGTGGGTACCAGCGGGCGACCTTGGGAAAACGGAGAGAAGGCTTTGGTGGGCTTCGCCCTATGTTGTTCAACCCACGCACGCCGGATTCGGCGAGCATGGGGCACCCGTCCAGGGAGATGGGCTTTGTGGTCGCAGCGGGGCTTGGTCGTGAGACACACGGCTCGAGGAGTGCTGCGGGTTAGTTCATCCATTTGCGGTCGTTGGGATCGCGACGCTCGTCCGGGTCGATGTAGCGGCCTTCGTTGTCGAAGCGAACGTCGCGGTTCTGCTTGCGCATGTAGACCTCAAACTTGCGGGCGGTGCGGCGGCGCTTCCAGCGGTAATACTGATTGCGCCAGCCGTAGAGGCCTTCGCTCACGGCGGAACTCATGCCCCGCCGCGGCGCTCGCCGGGCGAACAAAAAGCCGAGCAGCGATCCGCTGAGGATCACAAAATAGGTCAGCGGCGGACCGCCCGAGAGCAGCATCGCAATCTCGATCAGCATGTAGACGATGACCAGGTACTTGGCTTTGATCGCCACCGGCAGCGGAAACATATACATTTCCAGATCGCCAAACAGCACAGCAAAGGCTGCCAACAACCCGAAGAGGGCTGCGTCGGCGCTGCTGGTCGTGGAGTATGGACTGGAGTGAAAAACCTGGGTAAAGCTCAGCGCAGTCCCAATAAGGCCGCCGCCAATCGAACAGAGAAAGTAGATTTCCAGCAGCCAGCGCGTTCCTTTGGAGTTCTCCAGATACGACCCGATGAACCAAAGGGTCAGCATGTTGAAGGCAACGTGCAACACACCATCGTTCAAAAAGCTGTAGGTGAGCGGTTGCCAAAGCCAGCCGCGCAAAAAGAGCACGGGCGTCAGCGAAAAGTACGCGCGCAGCGCCAAGGCGGCCCGGGGTGCGGCAAACCCCAGGATCAGCAGCAGGAAATAGACGACCACATTGACCAGCACCAGACGGCTGGTCGCACCGCGAAAGCTCGGGAATGACAGGCCGGAAAGGCCAGATCGGGAAAAGCGTGCCATCAGGTCTTCTTCAGGACTGCTTATGTAGACTAACGCGTTTTGACGGTCCCAGTGCTGGGCGGCTGGGAACGCTCCACCGCCGGCGTAACTACCACACTGGTGTGGCCAGCCGGGTCTACTGACCGTACGCCGAAGAGCACGTTGTCTTTGGAGATGGGCAGGGAGATGGCGTGGCGTTCGTGGCCGTCCGATCCCGTTTTGGGACTGTCGCCAAATTGAGCGCTGGGCGCGCCATACTGCCAATCGGGAGCAGCTGTTTCGCGCCAAACTACCTGGTACGTAATAGTCTTCGGCGCGCCTGCAGGGGTGGACCAGGCCAGGTCGGTCTTGTTACCCAGGGCTGCAGCCTGCATGGTGAGGTTGAGCGGGGGTGCTGGAGCTGCCGCCAGAGTGGCCAGCGTGGCGGCATTGAGGCGGGCCACCTGGGCGGTGTAGGCGAAATCGACAAAACGCAGCAGATCGCCGTATTGCACTCCGTTCTCCACCCGCACGTTCTGGTGCTGGTGTTCGAAGTTCTCTCGCCACTCGGTCACCCGCACAGCCGCAAACCCCTCGGCATTGAAGGAGCGATGATCGCCGCCACGCAGGAAGCGGTCCTGGCGAAACTCGAGAACAGGACGAAAGATGCCGGGGCTAAAGTAGGTGCGTGCCGTGGACGCCATGGCACGCGCGAGTTGGCGGGAGGGAGCATCGCTTTCTCCGCCCACAGCCTCGATACGCCGGACTTGCTCGGGGGTTGCGGCCATGGGGATCGTTTCCGAGAAGATACGGATCAGGTGCTTGTCGGCGAGTTTGTCACCCGGGGTGGTGTCCCCGCCGACGATGTCGTCGTTGAGCACTCCCTGCAGGTCCCAGCCTTCGCTCTTCGCCAGCCTGGCGAGGTGGCGGCTGCCGTTGAGCCCCTGTTCTTCCCCGGCCACGGCGACGAACACCAGGGTAGCCGGCAGCTTGAGGCGGCTGAGCGCGCGGGCACAGGCCAGGCTGACCGCCACGCCGCTGCTATCGTCGTTGGCGCCGGGTGCTGGATCGCGGGTGTTTTCGTTGGTCGAATTGCGCGAATCGTAATGCCCGGTCACGAGGTACATGCGCTTGCTCTGCACGGGATCGTTTCCCCGCAGGATTGCGTAAACGTTACTGATCACGGTGGGCTGGGCAATGCGATCCTGGGGCTGTTCGGTGAAGGTGTCGCGCTTGACCTCGAGGCAGCCACCGCAGGCTGTCGAGATTTGCTTGAACTGCCCTTCGATCCAGTCGGCAGCGGCAAGAACGCCCTGGCCCGGCAGCAGACCTTTATCCATGGAGGAGAGGGTACTGCGGTTGTTGAAGCCCACCAGGGTGGTGATCGTTTGCTTCATTTCGCTGGGGGTGATTTGGTTGAGTGCGCGACGAATTGCCGGGTCCGCAGGCGCGGGCGCCAGGGGTGACCCCACTGCGGTGAAGTCGACAGCGGCCGGCGAGGAGGCGCCAGCAGGAGGCAGCGCATGCAGCGCGGTCGCCCACGGCAGGGCGAGGAACAGGATTGCGGCTTTGGTTATTCGAGAGGATTGAGGGACTTTTCGGGCTGCGGCGTGTTCCAACCTGTTGTCTCCGTTCAGCGCGGGATTTGCTGGTTCGATGCGACTTTCTTGACGTGTGGGGTGTTCTCTCAGACACTAGCCAAGCCGCCCTTTGGTGCGCGGCCGATATTCTCAGCCTACATGGTCCGTGAAAGGAGAGCGGTATGGCCGTTTGTCAGGAATGCGAAAGCGTTCTGGATTTCGATCCGGACGAAATAGAAGAAGGCGACATCCTGGTGTGCGATGAATGCGGCATTGAATACGAGATAGTCGCTACCGAACCGCTCGAACTCTCCAGGGTGGACACGGATGGATACGAAGATGAAGATGTGCCGGTGGCAGAAGAGGAAGAAGAATGAGCTTGGTTTTCAGCGGTAATGCACGGCTGCACGCACGATGGGCCTCCTGGGTTTTCCTGCTTTTGGTCTGTGCCGCTGTTCTGGCGCCGGCGAGTGCAGCGCAGAACTTCGGCCAGAGCGTCCGCGTGGTGGAAGGCAAGGTGGTGACTGCCGATGAGCAGGTCCAGCCCAATGCGGTGGTCTATTTACAGGACCAGAAGAGCCTGCAAGTGAGAACGTTTATTACCCAAAACGACGGGCACTACCGTTTCGGACAGCTGAGCTCCGACGTCGACTATCAGCTATGGGCGGAGTTCAAAGGGCATAAGTCGAAGACGCGGTCGATCAGCTCGTTCGATAGTAAAAAGCAATTTAATTTCGATTTGAAGGTTGATAGCGGCAAGTAGGGCTTGTCGGGTTCGGGGGTCATGAGTGATGGCCCGGCTCCGTGCGAAGCAATCCCCTTACGACGGCGCGAGTGGGATAGCGTGTAGTCCAGAGCTTCCTGCTGCATTCCATTTACTCTTTCTCTAAAAACCACTGCAGTCCCCATTTTGTCATCCCGCGCGAAGCCGAGGGATGCCAAAAGGGGGTTTGGATGACAAGAGGGGTTTGGATGACAAAGGTGGGGATGAACTGATCAGCTTCAAGAGAAGTAGGCAAAAGAGCGGGTAGAGGAGAAATCCTCTGCCCGCTTCGTATTGCGTTGCTTCCGCTTATTCGTGTTCGAGGCGCTTCCAGTTGACCAGATCTCCCAGCGTGGTGGTGGAGCTGGAGACTGGCTGCTTGTAGGCTTCCACATCGGCGCGGCTGGCTTCTTCGCCGACTGCGCGCAAGCTGAGACCGACCTTCTTCTCATCCTGATTCATCTTGATGATCTTGAAGTCGTGTTCCTGTCCTGCTTCGAGCTTGATGGGCGAACCTGTCAGATCAGCAGCTTCCGATACGTGGCAGAGACCTTCCACACCTTCTGCAATCTCGATGAAGGCGCCAAACTGAGCCGTCCGCAGTACCCTGCCCTTGACCACATCGCCTACGCGATGTTGAGCAAAGAACGTCTCCCAGACATCGGGTTGCAGCTGCTTGATGCCGAGCGACAGGCGGCGGTTCTCAGCTTCAACACCGAGCACCACGGCCCTCACTTTCTCGCCCTTCTTCAAGATTTCTGAAGGATGCTTCACGCGCTTGGTCCAGCTCAGGTTGCTCACGTGGACCAGGCCGTCAATGCCGTCTTCGATCTCAATGAAGGCGCCAAAGTCGGTAAGGTTGCGGACACGTCCTTCCACAATGGTCCCCGCCGGGTAGCGCTCGGAAAGATGCTCCCACGGATTCTCGAGCAGTTGCTTCATGCCCAGGGAAATACGGCGATCGTTGGGGTTCACGCTCAGTACTACGGTCTCCACTTCGTCCCCTGGCTTTACCAGCTTGGAAGGATGCTTCATCCGCTTGGACCAGGTCATCTCGGAGACGTGTACCAGTCCCTCAATTCCTTGTTCCAGCTCGACGAAGGAGCCATAGTCAGTCACGCTGAGTACTCGGCCGCGCACGCGTGCGCCTACCGGATAGCGTTCCACAGCGTCAAGCCACGGATCCGGCGTGAGTTGTTTGAATCCGAGCGAAACACGCTGCTTGTCGCGGTCAAACTTAAGTACCTTGACCTGGATCTCGTCAGCGACATTGACCAGATCGCGGGGATGCGTGAGGCGTCCCCAGGACATGTCTGTGATATGTAACAGTCCATCGATGCCGCCGAGGTCGACGAATGCACCATAATCGGTGAGGTTCTTGACCGTGCCGGTCAGGACCGCGCCTTCTTCCAAGTGCTCGAGTGTCTGGCCACGCTTGCTGCTCTGCTCTTCTTCGAGCAGCTCTTTGCGGGAGACGACCACGTTGCCGCGTTTCTTGTTCAACTTGATGACGCGGACTTCAATCTGCTGGCCAATGTACCCGTCGAGGTTGCGAACTGGCCGGATCTCCAACTGGGAACCAGGCAGGAACGCCTTGATGCCGATGTCGACGGTGAGACCACCCTTGACGCGGCCCAGTACGGTGCCGATTACGGGTGTCTTTTCGTTGGCTGCACGTTCAATGGCATCCCAGACGCGGTGGCGCTGCGCCTTGTCGTAGCTAAGCAGGAAGCCGCCTTCAGCTTCTTCGCGCTCCACGACCACTTCGACCGTGTCGCCTGCCTTGAGCTTGGGTTGGCCCTGCGCGTCGAGCACTTGCTCGAGCGGAATCAGTCCTTCAGACTTGAGACCTACGTCGACCACCACATGCTTATCCGTCAGCTTGATGACGGTACCGGTCACGACGTTGTCGTCGTAGGCCTGAGCGGCGGCTTCCGCGGCCTGCTCGCGGTCAAAGGACTCGAGAGCAGCGGCGAAGTCTTCCATGCCAGTCAGTTCGGTATCTTCCACGGGATGGCTCACGACGGGACGGGATTCGCTGACTGGGTTCGGCACGCTGGTGGCATCAGCCTGCAGGTGAGTGTTGGTATCTTCGGTCGGTTCGAAAGAATCCGCCGGTGCGTCGAGGGTTGGGGTTTGCAGTTCGGTGTTCAGGTGTGTGCTCTCGGTTCGTTCAGGATTTAGGACGTCTGCCATGAATGCCAGCTCCGGATTCTCGATCGGTCACTCCCGATCTGTCCATTACTACGGTCTTGCCGAAGCCGTCGCTCTGGTAATTAGATTTCACCAGGGGTCTCGGCGATTCAATCCCGTAGCTTTCTTCGCTGGCCTAGAGTCAGGCCTGGTCCGCGAAGTAGGGCACCGTAAAACTCACTCTCCGCCAACAAACGTTCGTAGGAGACAGTAAGCGGAAGCCGATCGAAACGGCTTGACGTTTATATCTCCGGTAGGAGCATCCGGGAGGGGGTTGAAGCAAGAGCGGCGATGGACGTCTACGTCGAATCCTCTACGTAGACCCTTCATAACAACTATAGCAATGGGTTGGGATGCAGTCAACGAACTCTTGCGCGTGGAAATGACTCCAAATCGCACGGAAACTGGCTTTAACGTGGATTTTTATCGTTTTCTCATCTGCGCGTAAAGCGGCG
The DNA here is from genome assembly GCA_964657465.1 of uncultured Acetobacteraceae bacterium. Classification (GTDB taxonomy): domain Bacteria; phylum Acidobacteriota; class Terriglobia; order Terriglobales; family Acidobacteriaceae; genus PALSA-350. The sequence goes on from CAZZVD010000048.1 coordinate 21,349, forward strand.
TTCACCGGGATGTGCGTGGGACCTGCGCACGGGGAAAGCGTCCGTATACTTGAGCGGCATGGACTATTTATGGACGCCCTGGCGATACGCTTACCTGGTCGATGCCGATCCTGGCGGCCGGAAAGGTGTGCCGGCAGCCTTGGCCGCCTGGACCGGTGACTGTCACTGCGTCTTTTGCAATTTGCTGGGGTCTACGGCGTTTGCGGTGGCTCACGGGATGCCGGCATTGGAGGCGGACAGGGCAGCCAATATAGTGCTGCGCGCGGAGCATTGCCTTGTCGTGCTGAATGCCTTTCCGTATTCGTCTGGCCACGTGATGATCGTGCCGTACCAGCACCAGGCTGTTCTTGCCCATCTCCAGCCGGAAGCGGCTTTGGAGATGATGCGGCTGGCGCAGCGTACGGATGGTGTGTTGCGGCAGGTTTACCAGCCCCACGGGACTAACCTGGGAATGAATCTGGGCAAGGCGGCTGGCGCCGGGGTGGAAGAACACCTGCATTTACACGTACTTCCGCGCTGGATGGGGGACGCCAATTTCATGACCGTGGTGGCGGAGACCCGCGTGCTCCCGGAGACTCTTGAAGTTACCTGGCAGCGCCTGCGGGACGGTTTTTCACAACCGTAATGGTTCTCTGCAGTGGTTCTCTGCCCCAGTTCTCAGTGGGTGTTCGCCGGCTACCGTGTTGTCGCTGATGCGCGCAAGCGCTGGACAGTTTCTCGCCTTACTGAAGCCGGTGAGAAGATAGGGGTGTCATGCAACACAGGACACTTCTGATACGAAACCGTTGAGTTTCGTGGAAACGGCGCAATGCTAAGAACGATATCGACGCATGTTTTTCTGCGCCAGCGGCTGCATCCAGGATTGCTGGAAACGTTGGCCAAAGGGGGCGCACAGGGGATTGAACTCTTCGCCGCGCGCCAGCACTTCGACTACACCAGCAAGACTCACGTAAAAGAGATCGCCGCCTGGTTCGCGGCCAACCCGGTCGAGGCATTCTCGCTGCACATGCCGATGTTTGCCGACGCCGAGATGGGGCGCAGCGGGGCGCCAGGCGTCAATGTCGTTCACCCGGAGAAGTCCCGGCGTATCGATGCCATGGACGAGATCAAACGCGCGCTCGAAACCGCCGAGGACCTGCCCTTGCGCTATCTCATTCTCCACCTGGGCGAGCGCGAAGATATGTGGAGCCCGCGCACCCTGGAGCACGCCATGACGGCCATTGAGCATCTACAAGCCTTTGCCCGGCCGATCGGGGTCAAGCTGCTGCTGGAAAACCTTCAGAACGAGGTGACCGCGGCAGCCCACCTGGCGGAAATTGTGCGCATCGGGCATTTCAAAGACGTGGGCGTGTGCTTTGACACTGGCCACGCACATATTCAGGGAGACATCGCCGGCGCCATTGCCTTGCTGAGCCCGCTCATCCGGTCTGCACATGTTCACGACAATCATGGGCTAAAAGATGAGCACCTGTGGCCGGGGGATGGCGCCATCCCCTGGGCAGACACCATGAAGGAGTTACAGGCCGTGCCGCACCTGGCAGCCGCCGTACTCGAGATCAACTACTTACCTGAGGACGCGCCGGAGCAAGTGGCCAGCCGGGCCAGCGCGGCTTTCAAGCTGCTCGCATTGTAGGTAAAGTCGTCCACGCCACCACACACACGAGATCGGAACATGGCAGAAGAGACAACTAACGAACAGGGCGCGACGGCGCCCGTAACTACCATCGCAAACCTGAACCAGCATGAAGGCGAGCGGGTCACCCTGAAAGGCTGGCTTTACAACCAGCGTGCGAGCGGCAAGCTGCTGTTCCCCATTTTCCGCGACGGCAGCGGCACCGTGCAGGGCATCGTTCCTAAAGCAGCGGTCACGCCTGAGGTGTTCGAACGCGTGCGCGGTCTTACCCAGGAGTCCAGCGTTCTCGTGACCGGGAAGGTGCGGGCGGATCAGCGTGCCCCCGGCGGGTTCGAACTCGATGTAGACAACGTGGAAGTGCTGCAGCGCGTGAGCGAAGAGGAGCCTTTCCCCATATCGCTCAAGGAACATGGCGTTGAGTTCCTGATGGAGCATCGCCACCTATGGATTCGCACACCGCGGCAGTCCGCGATTCTGCGCATTCGCGCGGAAATCATCAAGGCCGCGCGCGATTACCTCGACGATCATGGCTTCACCCTCACCGATCCGCCGATTCTTACCCCGGCTGCATGCGAAGGAACCAGCACTTTGTTCCCCGTGGATTACTTCGGAGACGAAGCGTTCCTCACGCAGAGCGGCCAGTTGTACATCGAAAGCACGGCCATGGCGCTAGGCAAGGTGTATTCCTTCGGGCCCACATTTCGTGCAGAGAAGTCGAAGACGCGCCGCCACCTGACCGAGTTCTGGATGGTGGAACCAGAAATGGCATTCGCCACGCTCGATGACCTGATGGTACTGGCGGAAGAGTTCATGAGCTTCCTGGTAGAGCGGGTGCTCACGCGGCGGGCGCTCGATCTAAAAGTAATTGGGCGGGATATCAGCAAGCTAGAAACCGTGAAGCCGCCTTTTCCGCGGATCAGCTACGACCAGGCAGCCGACATGCTCAAGGATGCGTTCGCCCGCGGACTGATCGAACAGCCATTCGAGTACGGCAACGATTTCGGCTCTCCGGATGAGACTTACCTTTCCTCGCAGTTCGATCGCCCGGTGATGGTGCATCGTTATCCTGCCGCGGTCAAAGCGTTCTACATGGAACCTGATCCTGAGAATGACAAGCTTGCGTTGTGCGTTGATGTACTGGCGCCCGAGGGTTACGGAGAGGTGATTGGCGGATCGCAGCGTGTTGCTTCTTATGAGTTGCTGAAGAAACGTATCGAGGAACATCAGTTGCCGCTGGACGCATTCTCCTGGTATCTCGATCTGCGCAGGTATGGTTCTGTGCCGCATGCTGGATTCGGCATGGGCATTGAGCGTGTGGTGGCGTGGGTTTGCGGCCTGGAGCATGTGCGGGAGACGATTCCGTTCGCGCGCACGCTTAACCGCATCTATCCCTGATAGCTTGCGCACTTTGTGCGGTGAAAGATGTTTTGGGCCCGCTTCGACCGATTGGCTTAAACGAGACCCGCTGAGTGAGTCTGCGCTCGCAGGAGTCTCGCCATGGGAAATTCGAAACGCTGGGGCATCGCCCTGGCTGGCATCTTTTTACAAATGGCTCTGGGTTCTGTTTACGCGTGGAGCGTATTCAGGGTTCCTCTCGCCAAAGGGTTCCACTGGAGCATTTCGCAGGTCACGCTCACGTTCACCATTTGCATTTTTGTGCTCGGGTTCGCCGCATTTCTGGGGGGAATGTGGCAGAACAAATCAGGGCCTCGTGTCGTTGCCCTCAGCGGCGGATTTCTCTATGGCCTGGGGACTTTCCTGGCCAGCTTCTCGGCGGGCAAGCTGTGGTGGCTCTACCTGAGCTATGGCTTGATCGGCGGCATTGGCCTGGGCTTTGCGTATATCGTGCCCGTGGCTGTTCTGGTGAAGTGGTTCCCTGATCGCCGGGGTTTTATCACCGGGGTTGCCGTCGGGGGCTTTGGCGCCGGCGCTCTGGTCGTTGCGCCGCTCGCCACTCACCTGATCGCGAGCGTGGGTGTTCTGCGGACATTTGCCTATCTCGGCGTGGGCTACATGGTGGTGAGTATGGTCACTGGCTTCTTTATGACCAACCCACCCGACGGATGGCGGCCTGCAGGCTGGGCACCTACGGCGACCGAGGCCGCGCAGCGCTCCACCCGGGACTACACGCTTGGAGGTGCGCTCAGGACGTGGCAGTGGTGGGCTCAGTGGATGCTCTTGTTTTTGAATACGTCGGCCGGCATTTCGTTGATTTCGCAGGAAGCGCCGGTCATTCAGGAAGTCGCCAAGGTGAGCCTGATCGCCGCTGCCGGCATTGTGGGTATCGCCAGCATTGGCAATGCGGTAGGACGGGTGTTCTGGGCATGGGTGTCCGACGCCATCACGCGCCGCTACACGTTTACGGTGATGTTTTTGCTGCAGGTACTGCTGTTCTGGTTGTTGCCCGGTCTGGCTTCAGCGACAACGGTGGCGGTGGTCGCGTTTGCCATTCTGATGTGCTACGGCGGTGGGTTTGGCACCATGCCGGCGTTTGCGGCTGACTACTTCGGGTCAAAGAATGTGGGCGCGATTTACGGGTTGATGCTCACTGCCTGGGGGTTCGCCAGTGCCTTTGGTCCGTTGTTGATTGCGCACTTGCGGCAGGCGAGTGGGAACTATCGCAGCGGGTTCCATGTGATTGCGGTTGTTATGGTGGTGTCGACACTGTTACCACTGCTGGTGCGCCCTCCGGCGCAGCAGCCGGTCAGAGAGACGACTTTAGTTTGAGTGGTTGCGAGTGGAGTGTTGGGTAGGGAAAGAGTTACTGGTTGGGGGTGGTGAATTCCCACATCTCCCGACTGGAAAACGTCGTGAGATATGG
>CAZZVD010000049.1:0-25618 GCA_964657465.1 uncultured Acetobacteraceae bacterium
TTCGGCTTGACTTTTCAGACAGTCGCTCGGCTGCGCTCGGGATGACAAAGGGGGGACTGTGGTTTACACGCCAGCTGGTTTACACGGCATCGGAGAGTTGGCTAAGCAATGGTCCCCGCCGTGTGTCAGAGGCGTTGGTGAATGAAAGCGCTCCTCTCCCACTCAAGCCTGATTCTCGACGTCAGGCATCGCCAGATACAAAAGCATAATCCCCGCGATGCCGAACATATGTTGCGCTGCCGCTTCGCCGCTCCACTCTTTGGATTGCCACATCAAAAACCACTCGTTCCCCACAGTGAGAAATGCAGTCAGCCACATCAGCATGCTCATGGTGAGGGCGATGACGCCCAGCCGCTTGGCGACATTGAAGCTCGCCGCTGTTGAGCGCACATTGCGCACCAGCCGAATCGCTCCCCAATAAAGCAAAAAACCAGTGACCGTCTCATAACAGACAATCGATGCAAAGAAGGCAAAGTGAATCGTGGGCGAGTCGATGGCACGCCACATGCCATGGTTCCCCGGGTAGGTCGTATCCATCATGAGTACGTGGTGCACAAAGGTGAGGTTGGAGTGGTAATCATTGGTGTTGTTGAACACCACCAGCGTGTAATAAAAAGCGAGAGCAAAAAGAAGCAAAGCCTTCGTGATGCGGATCGTCATTCTTTCTCTCCTGTGGCAAAAGTGGTGAAGTAGGCCCGCAATGCGGCGATCGTCTGATCGTCATAGCCAGGGCTGCCGGCCATTTTGCTGTGCGGGTTTACCGCGTGCGGCGTGCGCACGTATCTGGCGAAGAAGTCCGCGTTGCCTTTGGCGAATGCACCCAGCACACGCCATGGGATGCCCGCCATCTGACCGCCTTCGGCGCCTTGATTGTGACAGCGATAGCAATTTTGCTGCGCGATCTGGTAGCCCTGCATCACGGGAGAATCCGGAGCAAAGTTTCCCCTGGGAGTGATTGGCCCGAGCACTTCGCGCTCACGGCGAAAGTCGAGCCGCACCACCTGGAAGGGAATCTGCGCCTCATCGGTGTGCGACAACACTTTAAACGAAGGAACGAAATCTGGATTTGCGATGACGTACGGGCCCAGTTCGCCGCCTTCGCCAGACTTCGGCCAGTCAGCAGGTTGTTTGCCGTTGACCGTGAGCACCAACACGGGATGGTGGGCTGCGAGGTAAGCAACCGGGTAGTTACTGCGATAACCATCGGCACAGATAGCGAGCACCATGTCGGCATTACGCGCCAGGGATTGCCGCAACTGATCGAGAGAAACGCCCTCAAGCTCCGCGGGCGCGGGATAGTTGGAATCGTTCGTAGCCTTGAAACGGACGTGGGGCAGGCTGCGCAGTTCCTCGTAGGTGAGGAATTGGGGCTTTCTGCCGCGAACGGCTCCGCCCACTTCGAGATCGCTGGCTGCGCCCCGGACTGCGTGCAACGTTGGAGCGTGGGCCACCGTTTGCGCAGACAGGCAGACCGCGCCTGCTGTCAGGAAAGCAGCAATGGCTTGTTTCATTGGCTCATACTACTGCATTGTGTTTGCCCGGCCGTTCGCACTACGAAGTGAGATAGAGTTTAAAGGCATGAGTGCAGAGAGCCGGCTGGCAGAACTTGGCGTTGCAGTGCCGCAAGGGCCCGCGCCCGGCGGCAATTACGTTCCCGCAAAATCAGTGAAGGGTCTTCTCTATCTGTCAGGGGCCATCTCGACCAATGCAGAGGGCGTGATCACGGGCACGGTGGGGGCCGATCGAAGCGTAGAAGAGGGATACGCGGCCGCCCGGGCGTGCGCCCTGAACCAATTGGGGGTACTGCGGCAAGCGCTCGGCTCACTCGATAAGGTGCGCCAGGTCGTGAGTGTGAATGGCTACGTGAACGCTGTGGCAGGCTTCCCGGATTCCCCGGCAGTGATCAACGGTGCATCCGATCTGCTGGTCGCGATCTTTGGCGAAGCCGGGCGGCATGTACGCGCAGCCGTAGGGGTGAGCGCACTGCCGCGAAACGCGCTGGTGGAACTGCAGATGGTTGTGGAGATTTAGAACCCGTATGGCCGAACATCTCTTGTCCGCAGAGCCAACCCATTCCCGCTGGAGCCGTGCGCTTGCGCCGCGCCTCACCATTTCCTCCGGTGACACGGTGCACCTAAGCTGCCTCGATGCGAGCGGCGGGCAGGTAACCCCGGGCATGTCCCTGGATGACTATCTTGCGATTGATCGCGGGCGCATTCACGCGTTGACGGGGCCTATCTACGTGGAAGGCGCAGAACCAGGCGATGTACTGGAAATAAAGATATTGCAGGTTGAGCATCTCGGCTGGGGCTGGACCAGCGTGATACCGGGCCTGGGGTTTTTGAAAGAGCAGTTCAGTACGCCCTATCTTTTCCACTGGACGCTCGATCGGGAAATAAGTCGATCACTGGGCGGCGCGGTGGTACCGTTGCGCCCCTTCTGCGGAGTGATGGGGGTGGCACCCGCCGAAGACGGCGAATTCCGGACGCGTCCGCCGGGGCGGTTCGGCGGCAACATGGATGTGCGCGAGCTCTGTACCGGGGCCACGCTCTACCTGCCGGTGCTCAACCACGGCGCGCTCTTCTCGGCTGGGGACGCTCACGCCGCACAAGGGGACGGTGAAGTCTGCATCAACGGCATCGAGTGCCCAGCGGATGTGACGCTGCGTTTTCGTGTGCATAGCGGTCAGGCGCTCGCAGGACCGCTGATCGAATCTGCCGAGGCGCAGTCACCCGACGCTCCCGCCGACTCCTGGATTGTGGTCGAGTCTGACCCGGACCCGTTGCAGGCTGCACGGGCAGCGACGCTACGCATGATTGATTTGCTGGTCGCGAAATGGTCGTTTACGCCGATCGAGGCCTACTTGCTGGCGAGCGTGGCGATGAAGCTGAGGATGAGCCAGGTAGTGAATGAACCCATGATTACCGTCAGCGCAGCCATGCCAAAATGCGTGCTGCCGTCGAGGAAAATGTTTTGATGAGTGCACGTCCATGGTGATCAACGACCCCGCGGTGATCGCGGAATTACAGGAACTCTACCCGCAGTACGAACAGGCGCTGGTGACCAACGACGTGGACACGCTCATGGGGATGTTCTGGTTCTCTCCCTATGTGGCGCGATTCGGGCCCGCGGAGAGCCTTTACGGCATCGACGAGATTGATGCATTTCGCAAAGGGCGTTCCCCGGCCAACCTGGGGCGCACCATCGAACGGCTTGATATCGTCTCATTTGGCAGCGACTTCGCCAGCATCACGCTGGGTTTTCAGCGGAACGTAGAAGGCAAGGTCACCCGCGGCCGGCAAAGCCAGACCTGGGTCCGGCTACCTGAAGGGTGGCGCATCGTCTTCGCACATGTGTCGTTACTGACCTGAGCAGTTACTGTCGCGCGGCAAGTAATCGCTTTTGTCTGTCGTTTTGCTGGCCTCTGCGACAAGCCAAATGAGGACAAAGCAGGCGCACTAAGCGCTAAGCTCGACAGCGTTATTTTCTTGGCTCGCTTTCGACTTTGTTCTATGCTCACTGCAGTTCCCCGAAGTTTCCCCGGTTGAGTCTTGGGCCCGTCACCCTGTCGTGACCTTTCTGGTTGCACCGACCTCGTCGTCGCTTAATTCAAAAAAAATAGAGTTTGGCCCCACCTTCTATTCTTCGCGAGGCATATCAGAAATGTATTCAGTCGTCAGAAGGCTTCTTACGCCGTTGTTCGTGCTTTCCTCTCTGCTAGTGTTCCAGAGCCAGGCCATGCAGGCGCAAACCCTGGGCGGCATCACGGGCACAGTGGTCGACGCTTCGGGGGATGCACTCCCCGGCGCCGAGGTGAAAGCCATCTCGGAAGACACGAAGCTCGAGCGAACGGCACGCACCAATGACCAGGGCAGCTACACCCTCAACGACCTGCCCATCGGCAAGTACACGTTGACTTTCACACAGCAGGGCTTCTCGACTGAGAAGGTTCCAGGCATCCTGGTGCAGGCCGACCGCACTGTGTCATTACCCGCGAAGCTTGCCGTAGGTGCGGTGGCTGATTCGGTCGAGGTCGACGTGAATCCACTGCTGAATGCAGTCGATACGACCAACGGGTACGTACTCGATCGAGCGCAGATTGAATCGATTCCGCTGCCCACGGGTAGCTTCACCGGCGTGGCAATCCTTTCGCCCGGCGTGAATGCAGAATTGCCTGGCGGCACGGGCGTCAACTCCGGGCTCGGCAATGCGCCTATCTGGGCCAATGGCGCACGGGATACCAGCAACAGCTTTCTTTTGAATGGCGTCGACGCCAGCAATTTGTTCAATGGCAAAAGCACCAGCCAGGTCGCCTCGTCGCGCGTGGCTCCAAGTACGGGCTCAGGCAACTCTCTGGCAGGCGGTGTGCAACAATCGAGCGCCTCGGTGTACCTGTCGATCGGGAACTCGCTGCCTTCACCTGCCCCGGAGACGATTCAGGAAGTGCGTGTGAACGCTTCCATGTACGACGCACAACAGGGCTCCACCAGCGGTGCGCACATCAACCTGAGCACCAGTTCCGGCACCAACACCTATCACGGTTCGCTTTACGGACATCGGGGTACTGACTGGCTGAACGCTGCTCCCTTCTTCTTTAACCAGGACAATGCGATCCCGGCCAACATGAAAGTGCCTCAGCTACACCGCTACATTCTGGGTGGCACCGTGGGCGGCCCCATCATCAAAGACAAGCTGTTCGGCTTCCTGGCGTACCAGCATCTGCACGTGAGTGACGCTGAAATCGGCGACTCCTTCCTGGACGTACCAGTGGGCCTCACCGACGACCGCAGTCCGCAGGCTTTGGCCGCCATCACGAATGCGGATAGCGCCTTTGGCGCCGGCGCCGTGCCCGGAGCTGTCGACCCTGTCGCCCTCGCTTTGTTCAACTCGCCTGCGGTCAAGGGCGAACCGGGCAAGTGGCTTATCCCCAATGCCAACCCGAATGCGGTTCTGAAACCAGGCGAAACCTTCAACGCGTTTATTCCCGGGACGGCGACCTTCATCGGCGACCAGGCGGTGGCCAACCTGGACTACAACGCAACCAGCAAAGATACGCTGGCGCTCAAGTATTACTACCAACACGATCCGACGGTAGCTCCCTACGCTTACTCCAACGTTCCCGGCTTCACCCAGCACCTGGACGCTGGAGCGCAAGTGTTTTCTATCAACAACACTTACCTGGTGAGACCCAATCTCAGCACCGAAACTACGCTTGGGTTTCTGCGGGAAAAGATCTACAACACAAACGAGCAGGCGTTCACGCCGCAAAGCATTCCGGGGGGGTCTTACCCAACCGCCGCCATCGACACGTTCGGCTCCAAGTACTTTCCCGGTGTTTCGATTGAGCACGTGCTGGGCAATCAGAAGATTCCGGGCATCAGCGATGCGCTGAATATCGGTCCGAGCGCGGGTCAAACCGGCTCGCTCACCGGTGTCTTCCAAAATCGCCTGCAGCCTTCCGGAAATGCCATCCTGCAACTCGGGAAACACAGCATTGGGTTTGGCGGCAGCTATAGCTTCACCCAGCTCAACACGATTGATCGCCGTACCGGCATCGGATCTGTGGTGAGTTCCGATCTCGGTCAGTTTTTCCAGGGCCTGGTAAGCCCAGACGTGAATTACAACGTAACCACTTTCCTGCAGGGGGATGCCAATCGTTACTTCCGGGCTAACCAGCTCGGCCTCTTTCTCCAGGACAAATTTCAGGTGAAGTCAAACCTGACGATCACGGCTGGAGTTCGGTACGACTGGAATGGCGGACTCAGCGAGAAGTACGGACGAATTTTCAACTTTGATCCTTCTAAATACACCTACCTGAGCGCGACGGGCGCTCTGCCCGGTGGCGAAGCCGCAGGCAGCCTTGGTCCGGATCAGAGCGGCTTTATCATCGCGGGCAACAATAAAAACGGGTCTGCGGGGGTAAGCAAGACCACGTTGACTGGCCGTCAGTGGGGTTTTGCTCCGCGCCTCGGAGCAGCCTGGCAGCCGACCCGTTTCAATAACAAGGTGGTTGTGCGCACGGGTATGGGCATGTACTACGATAGGGGCGAGTTGTTCAGCTACTTCTCCCCTGGCTACGCGATTGGTCTCGTTACGGGTGGCCCCTTCGGCGTAAATCAGCAGGTTCCGTTTGTGACTGCGCAGAGTTGTCCCAGTGCCAACCTCTACCAGGGCTTTATCCCTACCTGCGCCGGCGGCACAGCGGGCTCGCTCGAATATCCGTACACCGACGTACAAAGCGCGGCGCCCAGCAATCCGAAAGCTTCTGACTTCTCCAGCTATCTGCCGAATGCGACTGCCATCCAGGCGGGCGCACAGCCTGTTTCACTGGGCGTCTACGATCGTAAGAACAAACTTCCTTACTCTCTTAACTTCACCCTCGATTTACAGTGGCAGCCACGCAACGACCTGGCATTCAGCTTTGGCTACGTGGGAAACCTCGCACGCCACCAGGTCATTCCCGTCCCATTTAATCAGCCCAACATCGCATCCCCTGGGTCGCAGATCCATTCCCAGAACTATTCCTATGGCTACACGCCTTTGAATGCTGACGGCACCAACGCCACCCTTGGGGATGGCAGCATTGCGCAGTACAACTTCGAAGGCGGCAACATCGATCTACGCGTTCCCTACCTGGGCTACGCTGCAGAATCCATCAGCTACAAGGCGGCTGGCCAGGCCGCGTACAACGCATTGCAGGTTCACGTCGAGAAGCGCATGAGCCACGGCATCCAGGTGGGTGCTTCCTATACCTACTCGCATGCTCTTGATGAACAAAGCGCACTCGGGTTGTTCTACAACGGAAACAATCCCCTCAATCTGCGGGACGGGTATGCGTCGAGCGACTTTGATCGCACCCATGTTTTCAACTTCAACTATGTCTACCGTCTGCCTGACTTCTACGGGAAGAACACGATGGTTGGCCGCCTGACCGACGGATGGTCCCTGGTAGGCTTGACGATTCTACAAAGCGGTCAGCCCTTTAGCGTCGTGGACTTTAGTGGCGCTGTGGGCAGCCTTTACTACAGCGTTTACGATGGCGTGACGAACCCGATCGTGCCTTTGAACTATGCTGCCTGCTCTCCCAAGAAAGCGCAGACTGGACACTCCGGAGCGTTCGGAACCAACTATCTCCCCGCGCTCAACCCGCAATGCTTCACGGTGCCGCTGGTTACCGCGTCCAGCCCGCTGGCTTCAGCAGTGCCCGCAGGCGATAACGTCGAGACCAGCTTCACCACGGGGCAAAGGAACATCTTCCGCCAGGGTTCGCAGAAACGGGCCGATATATCACTGGTGAAGATGACCAGCCTGACCGAGCGTTATAACCTCAAGTACACCTTTGATGTGTTCAACCTGACCAACACGACCAGTTTTGACATCCCGGGCAACGAGGTGTTCCAGAACCAGTATTTTGATCAGGTCACTACGCTGGGAGCGACTGCTTTGCCGACCGGCTGCGATGCTAACGGAAACCAGTCTAACCAAAGCTTCTACAACTGCCCCGCCGGCCTTGGCTACGTAACGCACTCCATCGGCGCTCCGCGGCAGATACAGATGTCATTGCAGTTAACCTTCTAGAGCAGCAAACGCTGCAAGCTTTTGGGTGCAGCCAGTCGCTTAAACTGAAGCGACAGGCTGCACCCGGCAGTGCTTGATGAGACAAGGCATCCAGCTTTTTTGGTGTGCGACGACATGGTTTTGCGGGTTTGCTAGCGCGCCCCCAATTTGTCATCCCGAGCGCAGCCGAGGGATCTGCTGTGCGCCTTTCTCCCTCCACAAATTTCTACAGAGCTCCAGCATCGGACACGCAGAAGAACCATTCTTTCAGCAGGAATGCAGGAAAGTCACTCCTGACAGCGAAGCGGCGGCTATCGAGACCCACGTTCCTCTGCCCATCCGATGCTGGAGCTCTGTAAAGATTCCGGGCAGGAGAAAGGCGCACAGCAGGTCTCTCGACTGGGCTCGGGATGACGAAATGCGGGCTAGGCGACGACATGTTTTGTGGGTTAGCTACCCCGGATTTCTCACCACGGCTGTCGAAGACAGTCGTGGTGAGAAATCCGGGGTAGGGCATTGTGGTCGGAAGCTGAGGGTTGTGGTGACAAATGCGGGCTAGTAAGCCTGGCGCGCCGGGCCATAAATCGGCTCCAGATGGCATCCACTCATGTGCCCGGCATGGTGGATCCGCGAGGCGACCGGCTGTGCCGCCCGGACGGCCGGCTGCCGCCTAACTTGCTTGTGCAGCAAGGATGGGGCACTCGAAGGAGGACCCCATGAAATTAAAGGCTTTTTTGTAGATTCCGCTATTCGCATCCGAGGAAGGCGTCTAGGCTCAAAATGCGCACATTTGCGCCCTATAGGAGCCTATCGTGAAGAAAACACTTGGTATTACAATCCTCATGAGCGTTTTGAGCCTTTCCACCATTTCCGGATATGCTGCTGTCACCGGCGGGAATCCCCGCCCTCGCACGTCGCCGTGGTCTGCCATGGTCGCGGCCGTTGAGTCCTTTTTGGGAGTTTAAGCGCACTGGCGAGTTCGGGCCCTCTGAGGGAAGATGAATCTGTCGCGGTTAGACGACATTTTGTGGGCGGCGACCTTCGTAGGTCACGTCGCCCTTCTTTGTGTTCTGATCGTTCGCGGACATTGGCGCACCTTTCCCATGTTCACAACACTGATTGGTTTTGACACCCTCCTCACCACGAGCCTGTATCTGCTCTACGTCCAGGGATTGGAAGTCTGGTATGCACGGGTCTACTGGACGGCGGCGGTCGTGGACTTCGGGCTCCAGATTGCTCTTGTCCTGGAGATTGCTCGGATCGTCCTGCGGCCTACAGGCACGTGGGCCAGGGACGCAAAGAGGCAGTTTGTCCTCTGTTCTCTTTTGGGATTAGCATTGGCGGGCTTGCTTGCGTGGGGAGTCGCACCCCCAGGCCTGGAGGCGAAAGCAGCCTGGGAGGTGCGCGGAAGCCTTTTTAGCAGCCTGGTGACCTGTGAACTGGTGCTGGTAATGGCCCTTGCGTCGACCCGGTTAGGGCTCGGCTGGCGCAGTCACGTCATGGGTTTAGGGCAGGGTTTAGCCGTGTGGTCGATCGTGGCTGTGGCGGTCGACAGCATTCAAAGTTACGTGGGCGCGGGTCAGGATTTGGCCACCCTCGACCATGTACGCATACTGGCGTATTGTGCAGTCTCATGCTATTGGATCGTTCAGTTTTGGCTGCCGGAGCCTGAGCGGCGACCCATTTCTCCAGAAATGCGCAACTACATTCTTGCCCTTCATCGAAAGGTCAAATACGATCTCGATAACGTTGATGTAGAGAGCTGAGAGCTTCCATGCTGCAGATGTTTCCTTATTACGGCCTTGGACTGACCTTCATTGGTTTTGTTACAGCAGCGACTTACTCGCAACGGAAGGCAATCCGGCTGACTGCGCGAGGCTGGGACGATCTAGTGGCGCAGGTGGAGCGTGTGGAATTCAGCGGGCTCAAGACCGTGGCCAGGGATTACCTGGATCCCATGTCAAGCCAGATTGAACTGGAGCCGGTAAAGCTTTGGGAGATGGTTGGCGGTCACGAGGGCCTGCGGCGCATGCGCTCGAACGCGGACCTGATGCTTGCGCTGGCAGCCCACGCTCAGGATTGGAACTTTGAAGAAGCAGTGATTGTTGCGGAACGCATGCGTCTCGACGCCTCTCGTTTACGCCGAGCGCTGTGGCGCATCGAGCTTGGGTCGTTGCCATACGTTGTATTGCGCCGCTTCTGGCTGCGCATTCCCATCCAGGTGCAGGAAGCTGCCGCCGCTTACTACCTCATGCGCCAACGACTGCTGTCACTGTATGCTGGCAGCCATTCGGGCCGGTACCTTCGCTTATCCGAAGTTTTGTAGCCCAGACCACGCGAACCGCTACCTATCCCTCTTAATGTCGCAACCTCAATTCGCACCTCGCGTGCAGCGAGAGGGATCCTGCTCTCATCCCATCGGTGTAGCTCACGCCTGTCGCCGCTTTGGCTCGGCCAAGCACGATGTTGCTTGAGTATCATGAGCAGAGGCGGGCGATGACCCACCTTGAATCGAGACGACTTTGACCAGCAAGAAGGCCCCGAAGAAGGCCACCCCGGACACAACAGGATCACGCCGCAATCGCGGAAAGGCTACCCGCAGTCTTGTAGAAGCGAGCGCGGCGCAGGAAGCGGCACTCCTCGCACGCGAACTGCGTACCTCGGAAACGCAGCGAGAGGTCGCGGTGGTGGTCGTGGTTGAGTTCACCGGCGAAGTGCGCAAGCGGAAGCAGCTTACGGCGTCGGCTCGACTGGCGCGCGCGGCAGCCGCTGTGGTCGCCGGTGAAGAAGAAGTGCCGGAAGTAGACAGTGCGGCGGTTGAGTTCGATGCCGGCCGCGCCGAATTTGAGGAACTGGCCCGCTCAGCCGGGGCCACCATAGCCGCCACGCTCGTACAGCGGCGCCAAATGGCGGATCCCGCCACACTCGTCGGCCAGGGCAAGCTTGACGAGATTATCGGCGCGGTGGCTAGCTCGAATGCGTCACTGGTCCTGTTCGATCATGACCTGACTCCCTCGCAACTGCGCAACATCGAAGCCTTGCTGCCCTGCCACGTGATCGATCGCACGCAGCTGATCCTCGACATCTTTGCCCGGCATGCGAGAACGCGCGAAGGCCAACTGCAGGTCGAACTGGCGCAGCTGCAATATCAACTGCCTCGCCTCACCAAACGAGGGCGCGCCATGTCGCAGCTTGGTGGCGGCATTGGCACCCGAGGCCCGGGTGAAACGCAGCTCGAAACGGACCGCCGCAAAATCAACCTGCGCATTGACCAAATCAAGACACAGTTGGAGGGTGTGCGCCGCATCCGCCATCAACAACGGCAGCGGCGCGAGGCTGTGCCCGTTCCTGTGGTGGCGCTGGTCGGCTACACCAATGCCGGCAAAAGCACCCTGTTCAATGCTCTTACCGAGGCCGGCGTGCTTGCCTCACCCCGCATGTTCGCCACGCTCGACCCAAAATTACGGCAACTGCAGCTACCTTCCCGGCGCAAAATCCTCCTCTCTGACACAGTCGGCTTCATTCGCAACCTCCCACATACGCTGGTGACCAGCTTTCGCGCGACGCTGGAAGAGGTGGAACGAGCCGAGGTGCTTCTCCACATCCAGGACGCTTCGAGCACCATGCGGGAAGAGCAGAAGACCCAGGTGGAAAAGGTGTTGAGCGATCTGGCGGTTGCGACCAAGCCAGTCATCCAGGTCCTGAACAAGATTGATTTAGTGCCCGCTCAGCAACTTGCCCATGTGTGCAGCGACCGCGACGCGGTGCCCGTATCGGCACTGCAGCACACGGGTCTTGAACAATTACTGAACGCCATCGATGCCGCCCTGATCCAGGACCCGTTGGTGGAATCGAGCTTTCGGCTGCCGCAATCGGAGGGCTCCATCCTGGCCTCACTGGAGGGCGGCGCCATCATTGAAGAGAAACGCTATGAAGGAAACATTGTTTATCTGCGCGCCCGCGGTCCAGCCTCCCTGCTGAACCGGTACCGCCGTTTCCGCGAAAAGCCGGAGTACGCGGATGAGGGCGTGGCGGCCAAACAAACCTAGGCGCCGGCCGACCTCCCTTTCCGAGACTGTCGAATGGGGCATAATGGAAGCAGCAAGATGCACGACCAGCCGATCCCGAACGTTGCCGCTTAGCCCCAATTGACAGGCCTCGCACACTGCCCTCGAACCCCGTAGGATTTCCCTGGCCGGGCGCACGTCAACGCCGAAAGGAACCCAACACCATGCCTCTGAATTGTGGAATCGTCGGCCTGCCCAATGTCGGCAAAAGTACTATCTTCAATGCCCTGACAGCGGCCAAGGCGCAGGCGGCCAACTATCCCTTTTGTACAATCGACCCGAATGTCGGTGTGGTGTCAGTGCCCGATGAGCGGCTCGACCGCATTGCGGAAATCATCAAGCCGAACCGGCTGGTCCCCACAACGATGGAGTTCATCGATATCGCCGGCCTGGTCGAAGGCGCCAGCAAGGGCGAGGGATTGGGCAATCAGTTTCTCGGGCACATTCGTTCCACCGATGCCATCTGTCACGTGGTTCGCTGCTTCGATGATCCCAACGTGATCCACGTGGCCGGCGGCGTCAACCCTCTGCACGACATAGACATCATCAATACCGAACTGCTGCTGGCTGACCTGGAGACGCTGGAGAAGCGCTGGACGAAGGTCGAGAAAGCGGCCAAGAATACCAGCGACGCGAAGATAAAGGCGGAAGCGGAAGCGCTCAAAAAGCTGCTGGAAGCCGTGCAGGGCGGGCGACCGGCGCGTGTGGTGGAACTGAGCGATGACGAGCGGGCCGCAGCCGAAGACCTGCACTTGATTACCAGGAAGCCGGTGCTCTACGTAGCCAACGTAGACGAAGCAGGGCTGAAGGAAGGCAACGCGTGGGTAAGCGCCGTGGAGGAACGCGCGGCGGCTGAAAAGGCGCAGGTGGTTCGGATCTGCGGTGCGCTTGAGGCCGAGATCGCTTTGCTTGAGCCTGCGGAAAGGCAGGAGTTTCTGGTTGATCTGGGTCTCACCGAACCAGGGTTGAACCGTTTAATACACTCCGCTTACCGGCTGCTTGGTCTGATCACTTACTTCACGGCAGGTGTTCAGGAAGTGCGGGCCTGGACGATTCCGAACGGTGCCAAGGCGCCCCAGGCGGCGGGCGTGATTCACTCTGATTTTGAGCGCGGCTTCATCAAGGCCGATGCGTATCACTGTGACAGCCTGTTCACGTACGGCAGCGAACAGGCCGTCAAGGAGAAGGGTCTTTACCGTTCCGAGGGTAAGGAGTACGTGGTCAAGGACGGCGACATTCTGTTTTTCAAGTTCAACGTCTAGTGGCGCATCCCCGGGGCCTGTCCTCCTAAACGAAAGACGGGTGCCCCACATCTCGCTCGTACTTCGCGAGATGTGGGATTCCACGCCTGTCCACGGGCCACTTTCCCCCAGCAACAGGTCTTCCATGACGGGCCTATACACCTTTCACAACTCAGGGGCCGAGGTTCGTGGAATCCCACATCTCGCGAAGTACGAGCGAGATGTGGGGCACCCGTCTTTGGTTATCAAACAGGGCGCGCGCAACTCATGGCTCCTTCTGTAATGCGTACGATTGGGCCGCCGTCCCGTTGCAGAAGTATTGCTGGAGTGTCACCAGGACAGCAGAACTGGCGCCGGGCACATCCAGACATTTAGAACTGTTGCGGGCAACGAACTTCCAGGCGCCATTACTCAGGGAGATTGGCATCCATTGCTGATTGGTTCCCCCAGCATAGGTCCAAAGCTGAACCTTTGTTCCAGCGGCAGTTGCCCAGGGGCCGCCGGTCACATCCCACACATGATCCACCCCGGTGCGCAGCAGCGCATCGCGATTGACCACACGGTAGTAGCCGTTGCCCGTCGTTTGGAATTGCCACTCCTGGTTGCTCTGCGCAGTGCCGCACGTATTCTGCCTGACTTTAACGCCGTCGGGCAAGCCGGCGGCGGCCTCTGCGCAGAGCTTACTGTTGCTGTTGATGATGGTGTACCAGGCTGAGGTCGAGATGGGAGGAGTCGAACCCCCTCCTTGATTGCCCGTGGAGCCAGAAACAGTGGGCCCAACCGTTACGCCATTGGCGCTGACCTTTGCTTCCCATGCCTGGTATTCCTTTTCTTCGAGCGAGAGCAGGATGGGGTTGGCAGTGATTGTCTGGTTTGCGTAATAGTCACTGTTATTGTCCGGAAAGTATTCATCCGCGCGATAACCGTCCCAGGCACATCGCGCTGCCCAGCACATCCAACCCACGACGTTGTTGTTCATCGGGTTGTTGTACATCGTGCCGCGTTGTATGTTTCCGTAGTTGTCATAGATGGTGAGCCCCACATTTTGTGAGGGGATTTTGGTGCCATCCGGGAGCAGGCCGCTGGAGATCACGCGATTGTTATAGGCTTTGTTGTCGTGGCCGGCGCCAATCTCGATCCCTACATTGACGGTGCCCACAATCTGATTGTCGTAGATGTTGATGAAGGAAGAGGCTATCTGGGCTGACTCGCTGGAGTTCCCGTCGGTCGTGAACCCGCCCCCGTTGTAGTAATCGATTGCTGGATTGTAGGCGTAGGCTCCCTGTATGTAGTTATCGTGGAACAACGCCGGGCTACTGGCGGTTCCTCCCGCCTCGTACAAATTGATCACCTCGTTGACGAGGCTCTGGTAGGGATAGTTGATAAATTCGTTCCACGCGATGCGTACGCCCGGGACTGAGGGCATATTGCTGAGCTGCACCGTGTGCGCCCACCGCCAGTGGGTTTCTCCTGGAAGGTAGCTGCCCTTGCCATCGCTCTCAAGCCCAAGGGTGTTACGGCCGCGGTTATTAAGGATGGTGATGGTGTTGGCGCCATTACGGTTTCCGACATACCCGCGTACCCACACCCCAAAAAGCACTCGTTCAAAGTAGCAGTTCTCGACATCGAGGCGGACAGGGTTCTGAGCATCGACAAACAAACCATTTGTCTGTCCCAGGAGGTTGGGATTCGTACCAATGCCGATGACATTCTTCACGGTGAGGTTATTTCCGTAGAAGGGATCGTTGATCAGGTCACTGGGGCCCGTCACGTAGGAGTTTTCGATCACTACCGGGGCGGCCGTAGCGACGGTGACGGCAGAGACACCGGGCGTCGTACTCTTCCACTGACCGGAGTAGGTGCCGCCCTTGGTGATCGTGATGGGACCACTCCATGTGATGTCGCCGATCCCGCTGGTGACGGCGAGGGTGGCTACTTTGCCCTGGTAGCTGACGGTAAGCGCGGCGTTACCGGTCGCCAGCCCCTTCGCGACCCCGCTTGCTGAAATAGCAACAGTGCGCGGCTCGGAGGAGTTCCAGGAGGCGCTATGGCTCACATTTACTTTGGCTCCATTGGAGTACTCTGCTTCGGCGGTGAGTTGGGTTTCTGCGCCGATGGTCACCGAGGGTTGCGCGGGTGAGATGACGAGGCCGGTCAACGTTTGGCCGAGCGCGTGGGAGCAATATACAAGCGCCAGGATTGTGAGGAGAAGACCCGGCGTGATTGGAGACCATGCGACTGGTGTAGTGCGAAGTAAAACGGTCATGACTGTGTCCTTGAAGGGCTGGTTGGACGGTGCGGCAGTTACCAGCATTCGTTGGCGACAGGCATTCACTGTCCCGATGTCGGCCAGCACTCTCCAAGGAGTTCATCGGATGAGTTGGGTGAGCTTGTAACTCGGGAGTAACCTGGGAGTAGGAAAGACAGTAAGCAAAGCAGTCTCGGGAATCTGGTTCCGATTCGGGCGACAGCGCAGCATTTCTCACCACCCGTTTTCGCTCCGCCACAAGGCCCTGCTTCTTCGACGCGTGTCTCACCACCAATCTCGGCCGCGACCACAATGCCGTAATCCCTGGACGGGTGCCCCATGTTCGCCGACCCCGGCGTACGTGGGTTGAACAAGACAGGGCGAAGCCCTTCGAATGTTGTTTATCCGACACGCCGCCTAATGAGAGGAAGCCAGGCACGCAGACGAAAGCCACGGAAAAATTTGTGACCGTGGGGAAACGGAGGGAACGCTTTTGATGGGCTTCGCCCAGTCACTTCAACCCACGTACGCCGGACTCGGCGAACATGGGGCACCCGTCCAGGGATTGCGGCATTGTGGCCGCGGCCGAGATTGGTGGTGAGATACGCGGCCAAGAAGTAGGGCCTTACGATCACGGCGGAGATTGGTGCCTTCGTTACGGGACTAGGCCGTGAGAAATGTGGCTATTCATTCGCTTCGCCGGCGGCGGCAGGATGAGTTCTCCTTGCGCACTGCGCTGCAAATTCGTCGCTTACGTGAGGGTGGCTTTCCAGAATCAGGCGGTGAGCTCGACGGGTAAGGAGACCGGGGACGCATTGCGGAATGCCGCGGCGAGCTGTTCCGCACTGTCAAACAGCTTGCCTTCCACATGGCGCGCAGGCAACTGAAACTTTACCGGCGATTCAGCAAACGGGTAGGGAGCGAGCCGGAACTGGCGCTCGCCCATGCGTTCGACCGCAATTCGACTTTCCCGGTTGCCGCGCTGGGGCAGAGGATGCAACAAGTCTCCTGGTTGCGGATAGTCGACACAACTCAGGAGGGAGAGATTGTCGCAAGCCTGTAGCAGTCGAAAGTGTTTCTGTATGCATGCCGGATCCTTTTGATCATCGGCGATCGCTGAATCGGCAGCGATCCTTAATCGCAGTTCCTGTTGCAGTTGTGACTGACCGGCAAGAAAAGCGTCGAGTAGCGGCAGTTGTTCCCGTTTGATCGTTGACCGGTCGGCGCGCGCGGTTAGCAGATTGTAGGTGTGCATGGAAACCAAGAGGGCCGCATACGGATCTTCCGCAGCCACGAGGCGGACTGCGCGTTCGCGCACCGTAAGGTAATCTGCCAGGTCGATCTCCTCAAACGCGGAGTACTTCCCTACCAGTTCAACGGAAAACGCGCTGGGTTTGCCCGCCCGTGTAATCTGCGGGTCCTGGTCACGCGCCGCCCAACCGTCATCGTGCGACAGGATGCCGCGTAGTACCTGAGCGCGCGGTTCAGGGGCAACAAACAATGCGTTGCCCCAGCGGGTGGCAAAGGCGCCCGCCAGCCGTGCGTGATCCACGTGGGTCACCAGCCAATACCCGGTCTCTGTCTCCAGACGAATCATCTGCTCTCCTTCAGTGCAAGTGGTGCCGTGGGTCCGGGTTTACTCATCCGCAGCGGCACGCGCGGACTCATGCCAGTGATGCAGGAAGTACCACTCCAAAAACATGACAATGAAAAAGAAGCTGAACCCCAGAACGGTTGCCGCCAGTACCAGTGCGAACAAGTAGTCGGTCTGCAGTTGGGCGCTGGCGTACAGGATCGCGTACCCCAGGCCCCCTTCCCCGACTCGCGCGGAGCCGGCGAACAGCTCACCCGTGATTGCGCCAATGACGGAAATGCCGGCTGCGATGCGAATGCCCACAAACAGCGAGGGCACCGCGTGTGGTAGCCGTAGACGGGTGAGGATCTGCAACCGCGACGCGTTGTACATAAGAAAGAGGTGGATGAGATTGGGCTCTACGCTGATCAGACCCTGGGTGGTGTTGGCGATGATGGGTGCAAGGCAGATGATGAACGCCACCAGAGTGACTGACAGAATGCCCGGGCCCACCCACATCAGGATCAGCGGCGCAATGGCCACGATGGGCACCGTCTGCAGCAGGATGGTGTAGGGGTAGAGCATGCGCCGGACCCACCGCGATTGCGCGAAGAAGAGCGCGATCAGCAGGCCTACAAGGATGCTGGCGAGCAGGCCGCCTGCGGCTTCCTCAAACGTGATGGCCAATGAAGCCATCAGCGAAGGAAAGCGCGCGACGACCGCCCGGCCAACGGCCATCGGCGGCGGCAGCATGTAGACAGGCAGGCGCCATAGCAAATCCAGTGCCTGCCACAGCAGCAGCAGCACGGCGAACACGCCCAGCGCATTGAGCGCAGTGTAGAGGTGCTTTTTCATGCGCCGCGCACTCCGCGCAAGGCCCGCGACACTTCGGTGACGTAGGCCTCAAAATGGGCTGTTTCGCGCGTAAGACTGGTACGCGGAAAAGGAAGATCAATGGCGATCTGCTGGGCCACGCGACCCGGCGAAGGCGCCAGCACGAGGATGCTTGTCGAAAGGAAAACAGCTTCCGCCACTGAGTGGGTTACAAAGATGGCGGTCCAGTTCTGCTCCGCACGCAAACGGAGCAGCTCCTCATTAAGGCGGTCGCGCGTCATCTCATCCAGGGCGCCGAACGGCTCGTCCATCAGCAACAACCGCGGCCTGGTCACCAGCGCACGAGCCACCGAGACACGCATCTTCATGCCACCAGAGAGTTGCCGCGGATAGGCATTGGCTACGTGAGCCAGGCCAACCAGCTCCAGTAGCGACTGCACTTTCTCCTGCCTCGCTTCCCGGGTCGCACCTTCGAGCTCCAACCCAAGCGCGACATTGCGGGCGACGGTACGCCAGGGCAGAAGGGTCGCATCCTGGAAGATGTAAGAGATGGTCTCGCGTGCGTTGAGGGGCGTCATGCCATCGACCTGGATGACTCCTTCACTGGGGGCGATGAGTCCGGAGATCACCTTGAGCAAGGTGGATTTGCCGCAGCCAGAGGGACCAATCAAGGTGATGAATTCCCCCTTGGCGATCGTCAGGTTGATTTGCTGCAACACGGTTGTCTCGCCATAGCGTTTGTGAACGCCGGTGAGTTCCACTTGCGGCACTGGCGAGTTCACCATCTCGCGCTCTTTGTCGCGCTCATTGCCCGTTCCGGCGCCAGCACGGGGAGGCTCAACCGGGAGGGATGTTCCGCGTCATGCAGCACCATGTGGGTGGAGCGCTGCCAGTTCCACGAGTCCGCCAGCCAAGGCTTGACTGCGGTGGAGGGGTTGCGGTCGTACAACGGAAAAGCACTGCCCGCGACTTCGAGGCGGATACAGTCACCGGCGGCAAACACGCACGAGGTGGGCTCGAGCGAGATCTCCCAGCAATGAATGGCGTCTGCACGGTAACCGGACTCACCGAAGAGGAAGGTCGATCGCGCTATACCAATACAAACAAATTCTGCCTGGCCGCCCGGGCGCAGCCGCACCAGCTTGGCGGTATAGTCCGCATGGGCTGCCGAGGTCACTCCGTAAAGTGTGAGTTGGGGCGAACCGAAAACGTGCAACGGTGCGTTTAAGGGTTCACTGGTGTATACCAGCAGATTGTTGCCGAGTTCAAGCACCGCCTGGTTGATGGGGCCGGACAACGCGCCTGGTCCACCAGGCCCGTGGACGGGGACCTCGGGGTCGTAGACAAACACATCGCGCGGTTCGGCTTCGGTCGGGGCTGTAGCCGAAAGCACACCGTTGCCCTGACGTGACTCCGCGCGCCCCTGGCTGTGCAGATACAAACATTGCTGATCGGCTGGAAGCGTCTCCGCCGCAAACCAGCGATTCGCTCCCAAAGCGAAGTGGCGAATGTGCGGCTCTTGCGTGAATTCTCCGCTGCCTTTCAGCCAGTGGTTGAACCAGCGCAGCAGAAGCGCGTCGGTATCGACAAGCGCGGCAGGCCCCAGGTTTTGGTCACCGATCAGCTCTCCCCAGGGAATATGGATCCAGGGACCGGCCACAAGGTATTGATGGTCGCGCGCGGGCGGTGCAGCCCCGGTCGAGAGACTGAGGTAGCCGGCGATAGTACCCGAGACAAAAGTGTCGAACCAGCCGGCGATGTGCAGGGCGGGCACTGCTATGCGGTGCAGCGATGTGCTTACATCGTGCGCTGCCCAATAGGGTCCGGGTCGATCATGGGTGATCCAGTCATGGACGTATGTGGCTAAGCCAGGGTGCTGCAATTGCGGATGGGCGCCGTAAGGGGCATGCAGCGGCTGGCTGCGAAGATCTGTCCAGGCCTTCTCAAGCCCGTCGCTGGCGGCGCGCAGTTGGCGGCGGCGCGCATCGGCTTTCAGCATCTGCAATCCCCAGCCCAGGGTTGAGGCCAGACGGAGCGCACCCTGGCGATAAAACCATCCCTGATACAGATCACAGGCTGCCATCGCGGGCGCGATGCAAAGCAGACCTTCAGGCTGCTCTGCAGCGGCCAGCAACTGCGTCAAACCCTGATACGAAAAGCCATACATGCCGATGCTGCCGTTCGACTCGGGGCGAGTGCGCAACCAGCGAATGGTTGCGGCGCCGTCAACGCCCTCGGTGCGAAAGGGATAGAAGTCGCCCTCGGAATCACCGCGGCCGCGCACGTCCTGGATGACGACATTGTAACCATGGCTGGCAAACCAGATCGGGTGCGCGTAGACCACAGTGGACGCAATATCGCGACCGTACGGCTGACGCATGAGCAGTGTCGGGTGGGGACCGGAACCGGGAGGGTAGTAGTGATCGGAGATCAGAACAATGCCATCCGGCATGGTGCAGCGCACGCCGCGTTCCAGGCGAACACCGGAACCGCAATCGATCATTCTGGAGGGGGTGCCGACTGGTCTGTCCATTCGCTAGGGTTTATGCCAGTTTTCGTAGGCAGCCATGGCGGTCAGAGCAGCGGCAACGGTAGCGGCCGCTTCCCTGATCCAAAGCGTGCCCTTCTCGGCACTGCTGGGCCGCGGATCGCCCATCACGCCGCTGGGCGCTATGTCGCGCGTGAGCCAGGCAAAGGTCGCAGATGCATTCTCCGGCTTCAACAACTCTGGCTTGCTAATTTCAGCGATGTAGTTCACCGTGTACTGGTCGGTGTGTACCAACTCAGGAATAGCGCTCAGCAGCAGCGACGTTTCCAACTCGCCGGCATGGAACCCATAAGCCCGTTCCTGATCCCCGAGGCCGGTAAATGCGGCGCCGGCCGAACCGAAAAGCGAGAACAGGCGCAAGCCAAACTCCGCACGCAGGTCCCGCGCCATCACATCGACCAGCGAGGTGTTGCCACCGTGCGTGTTGTAGAGAACCAGCTTTTTGAAACCGGCAGCGGCCACGCTGGCTCCCAGGTCACGCAAGACGGCCATGAAGGTCGAAGCAGAAACAGAAAGGGTCCCGGGAAAACCGATGTGCTCGTTACTCTTGCCATAGCAAACGGCGGGCAGCACATAGACCGGGATTTCCGGCGGCAGGAGCGCGAGCCCCGCGCCGAGAAGAATGCTGTTGATGAGCGTATCGGTCGCCAGCGGGAGATGGGGGCCATGCTGCTCGATAGCAGCAGTAGGCAGCACCAGGACGGTTTGGTCTTTCGGCAGGGCTTCTACCTGCTTCCAGGTAAGGTAGGCAAAGTTGCGGTGATCGGGAATCCAGCTCCTCATCGTGCGGTGGTCTCCAGCGAAACTTTCTCAAACGTTGCCATCTTGCCCGGATTCAACAGCCCATTGGGGTCGTAACGGTATTTGGCCAGCAATTGCACATTGTCGCTGCGGTAGCGGCCGCCCCCTTCCACATTGTTCACATGAGGGTTAGCAACGCTCACGCCGATCTCGCGGCAGTAATCAATCATTTCGTTCAAGCGTTCTTCGGTGCTATATCGAACCACGGGGATCGACCCGGGCACAACCACACCCTGCCCATTCTTCATGAACTCGAGGTGAAAGAGAAAGTCGTCGCCGAAGCGCTGCTTGAGTAACGCGAATTGTTTGCGCGCGTCCACAGGATGAAAGCCGCACTGCAAATAGGTGTACTCCGGATCGAACTTCATCGCCCAGAGCGTCGTGTGATTCCATGTGTAGTCCGATAGCAGCGGGGTTGTGCGCAAACCGGTGTACGGTGCGGAGAGTGTGGTTACCCCACCGGCCGCATCAGCAGCCGCTTCGAGTTGCTTACGCTGTGCCTCGGCGATGAGAAAAAAGATCAGCGCTTTCCCTTCCGGCGCCAGCGAGCGCACCGGGCTGAAAAAAGACGGGATGGGCCACTCAAAGGTGGTCACCAGGCGCTTGGTCCATGCCTCTCCCGTGGCCACGCTTTCGCTGAAGGTGAATGCCTGATCGAAGCTATCGAAAGCGATCACACATTGCGCCCACTCCACACTGGGAGTGAGAGCCAGCCAGATGCGGGTGATGATGCCGTTCGTGCCCCAGGCGTGCAGGATGTCGTGAATGGCTTCGCCTTCGTGATGTACCAGGCGTGGCGGATCTTCCATGGTGACCACGTCGATCGCGCGCACCGTGCTGAAATCGCGCAGCCCGCCATGGGCCACTGAGCCGATGCCACCGGAGCCACCGGCAACGAAGCCGGCCACCGAAGCCTTGGCAACAGTTGAAGGGAAACAACGCAGTTCCCATCCTGCCTTGCGCGCTTCGGTTTCCAATGTTCCCAGCCGCAGGCCAGGCCCACACACGGCCACACCGTCGGGGGTGATGGATTCAATCGCATCCATTCGGGACAAATCGAGCAACACGCCGCCATGCAGGGGAACCGACTGGCCGTAATTGCCGGTGCCCGAGCCGCGCGCAGTCACAGGAATTCCGTGGTCGTAGCAATAGCGCAGAACGGCCTGGATCTCGGCGGTGTTCAGGGGGTGCACCACCACGTCGGCGCTCTTGCCATCGAGCAACTTGCGCAATACTGGCGAATACCAGTAGAAGTCGCGAGACAAGCGATCGACTACCTGCGGTGCGGTAGAAACCCGCGTGGGATCGGCCAGGATGGCGCCAAGAGACACTTCGAGCGGCGTTGTCATGCAGTCACTCCCTGTTGTTAGTGCTCCTTTACCGCTTACGAGTTCCCCAGGTGGCAAATGCCGCCTGCATCCGGGGGTGGGTAAAGAGGGTGTTGCACAGCTCTCTGAGGACGGGCCCGTTCACGATGCACTGCATGTCGCTGCGTTCAGCGACCTCGGTCGCCGGTATCTGAATTTGCCGGCAGTACTGGTTGGCATCTTCGATGGTGGCGCCAAACACAACCCGGTCGAGACCTGCCCAGAGAGCATTGGCCATGCACATTGGGCAGGGTTCGCAGGTGGAATAAAGTGTATATCCGGCGAGCGAAGAACTCTTGCGCTTTTTGCAAGCGAGCCGGACTGTGCGCACTTCCGCGTGCGACGAAGGGTCATTCTCGCGGGCCACGGCATTGCGTCCGCGCATCAGCGTCTCGCCACTTTGGCTGTCGACGATCAGGGCGCCAAAGCATACCGGTTGCGCGGTTTTGAAACTTTGGGCGGTGTAGTGGACCAACGCTTTCAGACGAGCTTCATCTGCCGCGGAGACGCGATTAGCAGACAATGGGGCGGTGGTCATGCGGAAGTTTAAATCATTTTTCCGGCAAGGTGCGCGGAGGCTGCGTTTGTCAGGGCTGGCCATGCGACCGTTCATGGTATACACAAGTCGATATGTCCGATATGACTCCACTCCACGCGGCGACCGCGAACCGGCTCCCACTCGATCAGGCAAAAGAAGCGCTGGCGCGCGCCAACAGCAATCCTGGCCACAACGTGTACCTGGCGCTCGATGCGGACCGTACCCTGCGCGAAGCCTCAGCGATGCTTACACGCCTGCCAGGAGAATCTCGCCTGTTATTCGGCGTACCGGTGGCGGTCAAGGATTGCTTCGATGTCTCGGGCTATCCCACCACGTGTGGTTCACGCTTTTATGCGGCGCAGAACGGTGTAGCGGCAGCAGATTCATTTGTCGCCATGCGGCTGCGGCGTGCGGGCGCCGTGATCATGGGCAAGACTCATCTGCACCAGCTTGCCTACGGCATCACCGGCGAGAACAGCGAATACGGTGACAGCCTGCAGCCCAGTGACCCGGCACTGTTGACTGGAGGCTCTTCCAGTGGCAGCGCGGCCAGCGTACAGGAGGGCTCGGCGGTTGCCGCCATAGGCACTGATACGGGCGGCTCGATCCGGGTACCGGCAGCGCTCTGCGGGCTGGCCGGCTATCGCTCCACGCTTGGCCTCGGCGGCGCTGCTGCCTGGGCCGGGGGGACGCATCTGGCCGCTTCCTTCGACACCATCGGATGGTTATTCCGTGACCTGCGCGATGGGCCGCTGTTAGCCGAGGCGCTGTTCGAGGTAGCGCAGGAAACGGCGGTGGAGAAACCTACGATCGCTGCGGTCGACGAGTCTTTTCTCCATGACTGCGAGCCTGCGGTGCTCGCCATGTATCAAGGATGGATTGAGAAGCTGAAGCAGCAAGGTGCAGAGGTGCGTGCCTGGGTACCCGATTTTTGGGAAGACTCACGAGAAATCTTCATGGGCATTCAGGGGCACGAAGCGGCGGTGCTGCACCATGGAAACTATGATCACTTTGAGCGTGCGGTGGCGGATCGTCTTATCTGGGGCGCCTCGCTTTCCCCAGAGGTCATCGCGGACTTACGTGCGCGCCATCAGGTTTTCCGGGCGCGCATGGATGGGCTGCTGCAGACGCATGACTTCCTGTTGCTGCCCTGCGCGCCGATGTCACAACTGCGTGCAGGAGCGGATCACTCGGCTACCCGCATGAACATACTGCGTTACACAACGCCTGCCAGCCTGGCCGGCATGCCGGCGGTCACGTTGTCAGCGCCGGGCGGCGGAGCGCAACTGATCGCGGCGCGCGGGCGTGACGGCAAGCTGCTGGCGTTTGCGGCTCAGTTGACGGAGAAAATTGCGCTCGGGAGTTAACCGGCCGGGTGCTAGGCTAGACAAACTCGCATGAGCAAGACCTTCTGGAGTCGCATGGCAAAAAGGCACGCATGGGCTGCGGGGCTCTGCATGCTCGCTTGTCTTGGTTGCCGGCAGGCGAAAACCAATCACGGGCTCACGCCGGTAACATTGCAGACGGACTGGTATCCGCAGCCCGAGCACGGCGGATTCTATGATGCGCAGCTTCGTGGATATTACAAAGACGAGGGGCTTGACGTAACCATCCTGCCTGGCGGCCCTTACGTGAATTCTGATCAGCAGGTGGCTGCCGGCGCTGTCCAGTTCGCCATGGGCTCCTCAGACCATGTGCTGCAGGCGATCGGCAACGATGTGCCGCTAGTGGCGATCGCCGCTACCATGCAGCACGATCCGCAGGCGGTGATGGTGCACGAAAATTCCCCCGTGCATAGCTTTTCGGATCTTGATGGGCACGCGGTCGCCGTTCGATTGGGCGCATCCACTTGGTTTGAATACCTGGTCAAGCGCTACCAATTGAAGAATGTGCGCGAGATACCGGCGACCTACAGCGTCGCCAACTTTCTGCAGGATAACAATTACATTCAGCAGATTTTTGTCACTTCAGAACCCTTCTTCGCGCGCATCGCAGGGGCGAAGGTCCGCACGCTGTTGATCAGCCAGACCGGCTACGATCCTTACCGCGTCATGGTGACCTCGCGGCCGTATCTGCAACAGCATCCTGAGATCGTAGAAAAATTTGTGCGCGCGTCTCTGCGGGGTTGGCGGGATTACCTGCAAAACCCTGATGCCGTGAATGCCGTGATCTCCAAGCTGAACCCGGCCATGAGCGTGGCGCAAATGAAGTTCAGTTCGCAGGCTCTGCGGGATCAGCATTTCATTGCCGGCGATGCCGCGGACAATGCAGACCTGGGCAAATTTGACCCGGCACGCTGGGCAAGCATGTATCAGCAACTGTTTGAACTCAAGCTGATTCAGAAGCCGTTTGATCCAGCCACGGCGTACACACTGCAGTTCATGCCTAAAGGCAAGTAGTCCGCAATGCTCACGGCCTGTTCTTTACGACCTGCTGATGTGAGAGTTCACAGCACTCGAGGAGCAAGTCAGATACGGTTTTAGGTCAAGAGGGTAAAAGCCCTCCCACATCTCCCGGCTGAAAAGCGCCGTGAGATATGGGGCACCCGGTCCCGTGGTGAAGGGTGAGGGCCGGTCGTGGACGTCCATCCGAAATGGAATTGGGATCTCGGCACTTCAACGGACTGGGATTCCCCGTGGTGAAGGGTGACCGCCGGTCGTGGACGTCCATCCGAAAAGGAATTGGGATCTCGGCACCCCAACGGACTGGGATTCCCCGTGGTGAAGGGTGACCGCCGGTCGTGGACGTCCATCCGAAAAGGAATTGGGATCTCGGCACCCCAACGGACTGGGGTGCCCCATATCTCACGACGTTTTCCAGTCGGGAGATGTGGGAATTCACAGC
>CAZZVD010000050.1:0-25248 GCA_964657465.1 uncultured Acetobacteraceae bacterium
GATCCCTGCCCTTGACAAAGTCTTCGACCTTATCGAGGGGCACCCGTCCAGGGGTGGGGGCCTTGTGGTTGTCTCCGAACAGTCCTGGCGAGAAATCCGGGCTAATGGTGCTCAGCAATGACTACACTGTCGCGTTTGCGAAGAACGGATAGCCATCAGTCCTCCGGCGCTTCTCGCAAAGACTTCAATCCGTCAACACAAGGCCAATGCAGACGTCGCAGATTTACCGAACGGACATCTCCCCAACTTTTCTCGCTATAGCCTGAGATTCACCGGTTCTCCTGCTGTGACAGTTGTTTGATTAATGTGCCCAGAGGCATAATCTCTGTCTTTGCGTCGTGCTTATAACTCTCCTGCCCTGGGTAAACAACGATCTGACGGTTTGCTTTGACGTCGGCACAGCCGATATAAAAGCCTTTACTGGGCTTCGGATCGCTAAGCTGCGCAGAATTTGAAAAATTCCAGGAAGGCGGTGAATCTCGTCCAGGATCACGAGCCGAGAATGTCAAGTCGGAAAGAAAACGCGGCGAGCTCTTAGTTCTACGCGAAGCTCCTCACGGAGCGTCTTACTCTGGCAAATTCGCGATTCGCGCCAAGTGCGTTTTCCTCGGCCACCCTGCCTTGTTTACGCGCCGTATACCGAGCGGCAAATAGGTGTAAAGATTGAGGAGACGATGCAAAGTCTCGCCGCAGTCTCCCGCGACGTAGATGTCAGGGATTCTGATTTCCACGTGACGGTTCGTGAGGAAAGCACCTTTTGCGCCACCATGTCACAGTCTTCCTCAAAGTCATCGCTGCCCGAGATGTGTCAGCCATCTTCTGTTGCAAGATGGAGCGACTCAACTCACTGCTTCTTAAACGAAGCCGAGCTCAAACTCAGCCCGAACTTATGATCCCCGGTCACTTCCACACTGATTGACCGCATATGCCCTGCAGCCATCCCGCGCTTCGCCGCACCCACCGGATCCTTCTCGCTATCAAAGTCCGCTGCCACAATCTTGTCGTCGCCCGTCCGCTCTACCAACTCCCAGTGCTGCGCATGAGCCCACTGCTCAACCTTCGCCATCACCACTTTATCCGACAGCCGACTCACAAACATTCCCGCAAAATCTTCCCCCACCGCCAACCCGCCCGCACCATCACCCTGCGTGTCCACCCACGCAGTCGCGCCCAGCTCGTTCGGCTGAAGAAACCATGCCGGAAAATTCTTCGGCGACGCAACCATCTTCATCTGCGCATTCGCCTCGGCGGTGCTCAAGCACAGCACCAGCGGGATAGCCAGCCAGCCAAATTTCTTCGACATCCCAGGAGTATACAAATCATCGGATCACAGATCAAAACCATAAGATCAACGCTCCCCACCGCGATCAAACTCTGCGTAACCCGATCTATAACGCACCCTCAAGGAAGTTCTCGGGGCGAAAGGTGTCCATGGAATCGTACTCAGGCCGCCGAACGTATACGGCAGGTCGAATAGTAAGGCACTTCTGACGCGCCTGGCCTTCGCGGCTCGCTTGAAGCCCACCGAAAGTGCCGCTTTGCTCAACGAGTGCACCGAAAGGAATCAGACGATAGTCCCCACGGCCCGCATTGCCCCACCGGGGCATGGATATGAACTTCACCTCGCCTGAATCGCCGAGCGCAATCTTCACAACGGCATCTTCATTACTTTCTGTGAAGCGGACAGTCACATGGTTCGCATCCTCAGAAGACCAGGCCTTATCTGTGCCGGAGAGGACGGACGGCAGCCACAGAGATTCTATATTCATGAGTCCGGCGGCTGATCGAGTGATGTCCTTCCCTCCAGCCCGCATGAATGGCAGCATGCCGAACAGCTTCCACTGCATAGCTCCTTCGCCGTGTATCAAACGGTCGCTTCCGCTGATTAAGATTCCTTACATGCGGACGCGTGCTTGCCAGATCATGCCCCGATCCCAAGAAATGACCTGCTCGGCAACGAATGGATGCCATCCAGCAAGCTTGATCTCGCCATGCATCTTGAGTCTGACGGTTGAAGCCAATAGAGTGCCGGGTGCGATTGCGAACCTCATTTCGTAGCGTTGCACCTCCGGCGGCAGGGCCGTACTTTGATCAGTCCACGCACTCGGCAAAAACGAGGAGCCGACAGCGGTCTTCCATAGTTCTTCGGTAGACTCTCGATTTGTCTTGGTGTCTCCCCATCTTCAAAAGTAGGTTCATTCAAGCGGCGATTACGTCGCCCACGGCTCTGCGCATCGACATAGGCATAGGCTCTCCATAACCGAAGCGGACGACAAGATCTGGGCGGGCCTCCCCAATTCCAAGCCACCGCGCAAACTCCGCACGCACAGAGGGAACTTCGACAGGCTGGTTGATGAGGGCATGACGGATTCCCAGGGCCGTCGCGTGTAGGGCAAGCCGCTGGAAACTGCGTCCCACCCTCACCCAATGATCTTTGTCCGCTTTGTCGCCGATCAGAACCGCTACAAACGAAGATGAGCGGATCTGTCGAGCGTACTTTGTATCCTCGGCTTCCTTCTTGAAAAAGTGGCTGAAGGTGCGCTTGCCTATCCAGGTCGGGATCGTCGGCTGGCCTGAGCATCGCGTGAAAAGGCCGTCCGCTGTTGTCAAGGCCTGGGCAGGATTGAAGCGAATCCAATCGCGAAGCTCGTCGATGAAGGTCATATCATCCATCTGTGCGTTGTTGCCCTGGATGACGCTTTCCAGAACTACCTCGCGCTTGCTGCTCTCCGTCACGAAGATGACGGAAACGCCATCGACCCTAGCGGAGTCCTCCAGGAGCTTTAACGCAGCGTTCGAAATCGTCCTTCCGTCGTACTCTGACCTGGTCGACTGACTTTCCCGGATTGCTGGATAGAGAGCGTCAGAAAACGGAAGCCCATGCGTGAGGTCGATCCTGATGCACTCTGCGGGGTCATTGCTGAACCCCACGACTCCGGGTCGTCCATTCGCGGCAGCAGCAATGAGAAAGTTTTCGGCAGCACATCCCAAGCTCACAAAGAGATGATGATCGTCTGGGTCTACGACCCGTGTCCGGCGCGACAGGTCGGGACGAATGTAAACGCCGAAATCCTGAGGGGTAAACAACCACGGTTGCGTATTGTGTCCGCTCGGCGCAAGCGTGGCAAAGCGTATGAAATCGAGGACGGTAGGGTCTGCGGCGATCCTGCGGCGAAGGTCTGCCTCCGCTTCTTGATACTTCTGGCCGCTACTCGCTGCGCAACCAGTCGTGTGCATGAGCGCGACGGCAGCGGCACCACAAAGCAGAAAGTCGCGACGGTCATGCATGATGTCTCCTGATTTTCATTCCCATCCGTCGTCCGACGTGCACCCTAAATGAACAATACGCTTACGCAGCCTTGATATCCCGAAGTTCATTTGTCTGAGCGGTTGCTCGAAGGACCTGTGGTGGGCAAAGCTCTCAACATCGGCGCATGTTTCGAAACACCTCGCCAGTCGCATATTAGGTGCTTAGCGTAGGTAAATTCGATCGAGTTTCCCGCTTGACGGGTATCGCCCTGGAGGAAGACGAGGTGATGCTCAGAGGGATGAGTTGACTACTGCCGAGTTGCTGGCCTGGACGCGTGAAACTTGCTACGCAGAGCCGGAGGATTGGGTCTTCGCCAGCGAGCGAGTTCAGGGCAAAATGCCGCCCTGGGCCGATACGCTTCCGGATCGTTTCCTCCAACCTGCCCTCAAAACGGGCTGGGATCACAAAGTGGGTCGGCTTCCATACTTTTCGGCACACCTACTCCACGCTGCCAAAGCGAACGGGGAAGATGTCAAAGTGGTGCAGGAATTGATGCGCCACGCAAACATCTCCACAAAGATGAACATTTACACAAAAGCTCTGAATTCAGCCAAGCGGGAAGCTCAAAGCCGGGTGGTCGATGTTCTGCTGGACCGTTCCAGGAATGTCGTCGAAAGTGCTGCGGAGGATGCAGCATGAGAACCAACGTATCGAAAGCGTATCGCTTTTATTCTGCGAATCCGCTAAGTTGTTGGGTTATTTGGTGGACCTGACCGGGATCGAACCGGTGACCTCTTCCATGCCATGGAAGCGCGCTCCCAGCTGCGCCACAGGCCCACAAACAGGCGAACATCCTTTATTCTGCTGGAGCATGCCTAATCCGTCAAACCCGTCGATCCTGGCAATCTCCTTCTCCCCGGTTTCTGCGCCGTGTTCCCCTGCTCGCTCCGCCCGCAACTTCCGATTTTTCCTGTTCACGCTCGTAGTCCTGACTGGCGCCCTGGGCGCCTGGGAGCCTTCGTATGGGCAAGCCGCCCAGCCGCCGGCCGGCGGTGCTGTACCCGCGTTCTCCATGGCAGACCTTCGGCCGGCACTCGCGAACGTGCAGAATGCAATCACCGCTGCCAATGTGGGCCGCTGGAAGGTTTCGAGCGAAGCTCGAGGAAATGCCCAGCAGGATATCGGCTCCATGCAGCGTGATCTCTCGACAACCCTGCCGGGCTTAATGACGACGGCTGAATCCGCTTCCGGTGGAAACGGCTCCACTCCGCTCGCCCCCGCGTTTGCCGTATTCCGCAACCTCGATGCTCTCTACGACGTTCTCTTGCGAGTTACAGAGGCTGCGGCGGCGGGCGGCCAGGAGTTTGACGCAAAAAACCTGGAAGCGGCGCGCGCCTCGCTGGAGAGCGGTCGAGCCAGGCTGGGAGCCTGGCTCCTGCAGGCCATCACCGCGCAGGATGCGCAACTCGCCCAGGCCGGCAACGCGGCCGCCCAACCGCCTGCGGCTCCTGCGCCACCCAGCAAGATCGTGGTCGAAGATGGTCCGCAAAACCCCAAGCCGCGCAAGAAAAAAGCAGCCGCGCCACCAGCACCACAGTAACTATTTATTTGGAACCGGCTACCCCCTCCCCGGTGTCTAAGACAATGAGAACCACAAAGTAACCGCGGTGGGGGCATCCGTCTCACCGCCGTGCGGGTTTGCCCGCCCGATGGGGAGACGGCAATGGAAGCTTCCTGCTATGTTATGGAGAACTTTGGCATGCAGGCAGGCTTAGCATTGGGAAATATCGCCGGCGTTCTCGACGTACGAACACAAGAAGCAGGGATCGTCTCTGAGCTGAAAGCCGGCTCGGAAGAAGCATTTGCCTGGTTAATTGCGAAGTATCACCAGCCCATCTTCAGCCTGGTGGCGCGCACGATTCCCGATCCGGCGGACGCCGCCGATCTTACCCAGGAAATCTTCATCAAGATCTACCGCGGCATTGGCAGCTTTCACGGCGACGCCAGCCTGCGCACCTGGATCTACCGCATTGCCCTCCGCGAGGCCAGCAATCAGCGCCGCTGGTGGGGCCGGCATAAGCGGCAGGAAGTGACCATCGAGACCGAGTTCGGCAATTCCTACGATGGGGAGCCGATGTGCCTGAAAGACACGCTCGTCGATAGGCACGAATCTCCCTTCGACCTCGCGGCTCAAGGGGAGCTGCGGACGAGGATAGAGGAAGAATTACGGCACATCCCGGAACCTTTTCATGCCGTGGTCGTACTACGGGATATCGAAGGTTTTTCGTACGAAGAAGTGGCCGAGATCCTCGGCGTCAATCTGGGCACCGTAAAGTCACGCCTGATGCGGGGCCGCGCGCACCTGAAAGAGCGGCTGGCAGGGTTTGCCGAGTCTCTGGCCAAGCGGCCAAGCACGAGTTATCAGGCGGCAGAAGCAGTAGCAGCGAATGCAAAGGGGGCCAAGTGAACCAGTGCGTTCCATATCAGAAGCAGTTTTCGGCCTATCTTGACGGCGCCGTGAGCGGCGCGATGATGCATGAAATCGCCGGGCACCTGGAAGGCTGTTCCGATTGTGCGTCCGAATTTGCCAAGTGGCGCAATGCGCAGGCGTTGGTCAGCTCGCTGGGGCCCGCGAAGGCTCCGGCGAATCTTGGTTTGCGGCTGCGGGTGGCGTTATCTCAGCAGGCGGCGAACACTGCGGAACAAAAGATCTCGCGTGGCCGGCTCCGCTGGCAGAACACCTTCCGTCCATTGGTATGGCAGTTCACGGCTGGCCTGGCCAGCACGGTCGCATTGTTAGGCGGGGCAGCCTTGTTGATCGGTATGGTGGCATCGCCCGAACCGCTGCTGGCGCGCGATGAGCCGCTGGGCATGGCGACTAACCCGCGCTTCCTCTATACAGCGCTGGAAACAGACGATAAAGTCGGCGACCGGGATAATCCAGTGATCGTTCAGGCATTCATCAACCACGAAGGCCGGGTCTACGACTACGCGATCATGTCTGGCAATGTGGACGACAAGACCCGTGCGCAGGTAGAGGATATGTTGGTATTCCGGGTGTTTGCCCCGGCACAGGTGTTCGGTCAACCGGTCCGTGGGACTGTTGTCCTCTCATTTTCAGGCGTTTCGGTTCGCGGCTAGCCAACCCTCAGGCTGGCGCGGTTTGACCCCCTTCCATGCAAATGCATAGACTTATGAAGGGTCAATCGCCGCAATCTATGCAGTATCACGCCACGCCGTCTGTTCTTCCCCGTCGCCCTGCGAAAGCTTCTCATATCCCTGTTTTCGCGGCCACTGCGGCTGCCTGGCTGCTTTGCCTGCTGTTTTGGCTGGCGCCGGCGGCTCGTGCGCAGGGTTCGTCTGACTCGCAGCCGAGCGCAGGGGCGCGGCCCGCTCCCCAAAACAGTGGTTCGGCCCTGGTGAATACGGCTGGGCCAGACATCAGCCTGCAGAACAGCGAAGCCCTTTTTGACATCGCGGCTTCGCTGAATGCGTGTGGCTACGATCAGGGGTTGGACGTTTCGGATCCCTCGCGGCAGTCCGTTCGGGAACAAGTCAACCAGGCGCTGCAGACCTCGACGGAAGCGCGCGAGGCGCACGAAGAACTTTGTAGCTTTATTGCGCAGCACAGGCTTTCCAGTTCCGGTGCAGACCTTGCCCAGTACATCTCCCTGGCGCTCTACGTATCCGCCCCGCCCGATCTTGCCCCCAGCGCCGAAGGACAGGACCTGCCGCCCGATGCAAGCGGTGTGGAGAACGTACTGCCGCTGGTGCGGCGTTTTTCGCAACTGGCAGATCTGCACCTGATCTGGCTGAAGGTTCGGCCGCTGTACGACAAGCAGTTAGCCCAATTGCACAACTCGCTCACCAAAATGGTGGATAGCACGGGTATCTACCTCAAAACACCAGCGGGCAGTGGGAACGGACGGCGCTTCCTGGTCGTTGTTGAGCCGTTGCTCGACCCCGGCCAGACAAATGCGCGGGTCTACGGAGCTGACTACGTAGTGGTGGTATCGCCGGTCAGCGGCGCCATCCACATGCGCGAAGTGCAGCACGCCTATCTGCACTACCAGATTGAGCCGCTGCTTTATGCGCGAGCTACGGCCCTGGACCGGCTGCTCCCGTTCCTCAAGACGGTGAAGGATGCGCCGCTCGACTTTACCTACCGCAGCGACGTGGTGGCACTCACGGTCGAATGCATGATTCGAGCTGTGGAAGCACGCACCATGGACACGGGCGTCACCATTTACAAAATACCGGCAGACGTGCGGCGCAGTGACCTGGAAGCAGCCACCCACCAGCACAACACCTCCGTCGAGGCAGACGAAGCGGCTCGCCGCCGTGCCGTGCAGGCATCCATGGCAGACGGGTTCGTACTGACGGACTACTTCTACAACGCTTTCGCCGCATTTGAGAAGCAGCCGCAAAGCTTTAAGGAAAGTATTGGCGAAATGGTTTACGGCATGGACGTGAGTGCAGAGTTGGGCCATGCCAAGAACGTCACCTTCAATCAGCAAAGTTCCGCCGACGTGGTGCATCGGTCGCCCCGCGAGTTGCGCGGGCTCGATCTGGCAGAGATGAAGTTGCTGAAGGGCGATATGGAAGGCGCCAATGCGCTGGCGCAGAAGTCTGTGGACGACAAGGCAGGCGACCAGGCTCGGGCCAATTTCATCCTCGCGCGCGTTGCGATTATGCATCGCGATGTCCCGGGTGCAGAACACGATTTTGCCGAGACCATCCGGCTTTCCAAGGATCCGCGCATGCTGGCGTGGTCGCATATCTACCTCGGGCGTATTCATGACATCCAGGACGAGCGCGATCAGGCGGTGGCGGAATATCAGGCCGCACTTACGGTGCGCGACGGCCAGGCCGACACCCGGCAAGCCGCGGAGAAGGGCCTGAAGCAGCCGTACGCAGTGCCGCAACAGGCACACACAGAGCCGGCCGATGGCAGCGATTCTGCTCCCGAGCCGAAGCCGCCGGCGGCTACCAGGCCGCAGTAAGACACGGCGGCGCCGCTCCTTCAGGCGCACGACTGTCTGAAAGCGGGACGGCCAGCGCATCCCGGCGGGTAACCCGTCGCCGGGTTTGTCACCCGTTCTCCCATGCGGGATGCAATACAGTAAGACTAAGGGCAACAAACGTCGATGGCAGAGCCGGCTTTGAATACGCTACAAACAGCGCTGGGGCATACCTTTCGCGAGCAGAAGCTGCTGGTGAAGGCGCTGACCCACAGTTCGCTCGCCTACGAGCAGGCGCTGGAAGGCCGCCAAGGCGAGGGGATCCCCGCTTCGCTGCGCGAAGAAGATAATGAGCAGCTTGAGTTTCTCGGCGATGCTGTACTCGGCCTGGTGGTAGCAGAGATCCTGTTCCGGCGTTTCCCTGATCTGCATGAAGGTGAGTGGACGCGGCTTCGAGCCAGCCTGGTAAGCCGGCGCCACCTGGCCCAGGTCGCCGCCGCCCTTGATCTGGGCAATTATCTACGGCTGGGCCGCGGGGAAGATAAAGGCGGGGGCCGCAAAAAATCCACGCTGCTGGCCAACTGCGTCGAGGCGGTGATCGCTGCGTTGTACCTGGATGGCGGTCTTGCCCCGGTAACAACGTTCGTCAACGAATATGTGGTGGCTCCTTATGTGACCGAGCTGCGCCTTGCTTTGGATCGCGGGGTGTCGCTCGGCGATCACAAGACAGCGCTGCAGGAGTTGCTGCAGGCACAGAAGAACGGGCCGCCTGACTATGTGCTCAAGGCTGAGAGCGGACCTGACCATCGCAAACGCTTTCTGGTCGAGGTGCGCGTGGGCGAGGGCCGGGGACTGGCAAAAGCATTGGCAAGAGGAGTGGGCACCACCAAGAAACGGGCCGAGCAGGAGGCCGCGCGCCGGGCCTTCGAGAAGCTCCGCAAGCAGGCGCCAGCAAGCGAACCGTTGGCGGAAGGGAGCGGTTCTTGAACCGTCAGCCACCCGCGGATTTTTTCCGCGTGACCACGGAAGAAACTGTAGCTGTTACCGTCGTGACGGTCGAAACGGAAGTCTACCAGGCGAATCATGCGCACCTGGTATTTCCGAACCTGCTGGACACGCTGCGTTCGCTCCTCTCGATCATCGTTATTTCCATCTTTGTGCTGACCTTTGTGGCGCAGCCGTTTCGTATCCCCTCGGAGTCAATGGAACGCACTTTGCTGGTGGGTGATTTCCTGCTGGTCAATAAGGCCGTGTACGGTGCTCCCGGTGTTTGGCATTGGCTGTTGCCGTATCAGCAGGTCGCGCGCGGCGATGTGATCGTTTTCCATTTCCCGCTCGATCCCACGGACCACGTGGTCAAACGGGTGGTGGGGGTGCCAGGCGATCATGTTCGCCTGCAGAACGGCGTCGTCCGCATCAACGGCCAGAAGCAGAGTGAGCCTTTTGCTATTTTCGAAGGGACCTCGCAAGACACATTCCGCGATCAGTTTCCCGCAATGCTCTACACCGACCCAGGGGTCGACACGCACTGGTGGATGCAGATGCGCCAATACGTGCAGAACGGCGAGCTGGTGGTGCCCCCGGGGATGTACTTCGTCCTGGGCGACAACCGCAATCACAGCCGCGATAGCCGCTATTGGGGGTTCGTGCCCAGGGCCAATATCGTGGGCTTCCCCTTCCTCATTTATTTCTCCCTGGAGGAGCCTTCGGCGACGGATGCCAATGCGCTTCCGGATGGTAAACTCGGACACGAGAAGGGCCCCCTCGACACTGTGATGGACTTTGCACGGTGGAGTCGCACGTTTCGGGTCGTCCACTAGAGGTTCCTTTTGGCAGGCATCACGAAGACGGTAGCTCCGGCGGAAGCCATGGAGACTGAAACCAGGGCCCAGCAAGCGAGGGAAGAGACTCCGCTGGAGGCCTTCGCCTCCATTTGTACCGTGCTGGTCATTGGCCTGTTCGCGCTGACGTTCATCTTCCAGAATTTCGAGATTCCGTCGTCTTCCATGGAGAAGACTCTGCTGGTCGGTGACCACGTTCTGGTGGACCGCATCACGCTGGCCCCGCCCACAGCCTGGGCTCCTTTCCTGCATTACCGCAACGTGCGCCGCGGCGACATCATTGTGTTCTTCAAGCCGGGTGAGCCGGATCTGTACCTGGTCAAACGCGTCATCGGTATACCGGGCGATCGCATCCACCTGCGTAATGGTGTCGTGTTCCTCAACGGGCAGCCGCAATCAGAGCCACTGGCCGCCATGCCTGATTACGGAAACTATTTTCCCTACCGCGACGACTTTCCCGCAGTGCCTCCCTCGACGAGCGGTGACGTGACACCCACCTGGGCGTTGGAACTGCCCAACTACATCCAGGGGCAGGATCTCGTAGTGCCTGAAGGCCGTTACTTCGCGATGGGCGACAACCGCACCGTCAGCCTGGATGGCCGCTACTGGGGCTTTGTGCCCCGCGCCAACATTGTGGGCCGCCCTCTGTTCGTCTACTGGTCGTTTATCGAGCCCGACAACCAGTACGAAAAAGAAGGAGTGGGCGAGAAGCTTTCCTTCTATACCCACGTCATCCTTCACTTCTTCGATCAGACGCGCTGGCGCCGGACGTTCCATCTGGTCCGTTGACATGGCCGGCGAAGCCAAACGTACTTCGCCGCGGCGCTGGTTTTGGTTAACTGCCGCTGTGGTGCCGCTGTTCGCGCTGGTATTGCCGCCTCTGATCAATGTCAGTCGTTTCCAGCACCGCATTGCTGACAGCATCAGCCGCAGCATTGGGCGCCAGGTACACATCGCTTCCGTTCGGCTGCAGTTGCTCCCTCTTCCCGGCTTCCAATTCTCTGGTTTTACGGTAGAAGAGGATCCTCAGTTTGGGGCCGAGCCAGTCCTTCATTCCGAGAGCGTCGTGGCCTACCTGCGGCTGTCGTCGTTGTGGCGGGGCCGGCTCGAAGTGGCCCGCATCCACTTCGATGACGCCAGCCTGAACCTGGTACGCGGGCAGGATGGTTGGAACGTCGCCTCGATGCTGGTACAGGCAGCCCACATCCCCAATGCGCCTACTGGCCAGCGGCGAGCCGGCACTGCTCCCCGGTTTCCCTACATTGAGGCAGAAAACGCACGCATCAATTTTAAGCAAGGCACGGAAAAGAAACCGCTATCGTTTCTCAACGCGGATCTCTCGGTTTCGCTGGACTCGGGAGACGATTGGGAGCTGCACTTTCGCGCCCAGCCCGTGCGCACTGATCTTGATCTCCACCTGGCGGATACTGGTGTGCTGCGCATCGACGGTACCCTGCACCGCGCAGCCGCATTAGGCGCCATGCCGCTCAAGCTGAACGTGCAATGGAGCGCCGCACCGCTGGGCCAGTTGAGCCGGCTTACGCTTGGTAGCGATATAGGCTGGCGCGGCGGCCTGACGGTCGAGGGTGAGGTGAGCGGCACCGCGCAACTGGCTCGGATCAACACCAGCCTGAAGATTGCCGGCCTGCACCGCTCGGAATACTCCTCCACGCACCCCATCGACGTGGAAACATCCTGCCGCGCTTTGTTCCGCAAAGAGTCGAGCTCGCTGGAGGATATCTCCTGTTCGTCGCCTGTAGGCGAAGGGCGGTTGCTGCTGACCGGGGTGATCGAAGAAGTGCAGAATGAGCCGCTACCGCAAATCTCTCTGGCGCTGCAAAGGGTGCCGGCGGCTGCGGTGCTCAGTGGCCTGCAGGAAGTGCATAGCGGGCTCGGTGCCGGTGTGCAAGCCACCGGGGCGCTGGATGGCCGCTTTGATTACGCAGCGCAGCGCGGACGATCCCCGGGGGTTTCTGGCGAGATGGCCATTGAGTCTCTGAGCCTAACCCCTTCTGACGGCGGCACGCCTTTTCTTCTGGGCCCAGTCAAGCTGCGGTGCGAAACACCACAGACCGGCGACGCGGCAACGCGCTCCCCACTCTTGTTACTGCAGCCAGTAAGGCTCGCCATGGGCGCGGCAGTTCCGCTCCTGGTGGACGGCCGCTTTACCCCCAGCGGCTTCGATCTGCATCTCCGTGGTGCTACCAGCCTGACGCGATTGCAGGCATTTACCCGAAGTTTCGGCTGGCTCGGAACACGGGGGCGCGCCCCCTCCACCTCCTCCAGCAACGTCCTGCTCGGGGGCAAGGGCACCGCCAACCTGGATCTGGCGGTGCGCGGCAAGTGGTTGCCGCCGGTCCTCGATCCTGATCACCCGATTGCTTCCTCAACGGTTGAGGGCAGTATTGGGCTGCGCAATGCGGAACTCACCACCCCCTACCTTCCTCGGCCGGTGCAGGTCGCTTCCTCGCAGGGCATTCTGGGTGAGGAAAAAATCGCCTGGACGAACACGAACTTCAGCTACGGCGGGGTAAGCGGAATCGGCACACTGGAATACCCGACGGTGTGTCCGGAAGCTCCGTGTGCTGCACATTTCCTGTTGGCCATGCCGGCGCTCGACCTTCCTGTTTTGCAGTCCGCTTTATTGGGCACCAGCGTTCGAGGCGAGTTCCTGCGCCAACTGCTCAATCGCATCGGCCGCCGCGGTGTGGCCTGGCCCGAGCTCACCGGCAACGTGCAGATTGGGTCCCTGTCTGCAGGGAAGCTCACAGTTCATAACGCCACCGGCACCCTGGGGGTGAGCGGCAATGTCATCAGCGTGCGTTCGTTAGATGGGACACTGGCTGGCGGCGCCATGCATCTTACGGGCGCTGTCGATGCAAGTGGGGACCAGCCGGCCTATCGCATCGATCTGGAGTTGGCCCACGCGGCTTCCGCCGGTATCGCCGAAATCTTCGCCGAGCAGTGGGGCGGGGGAGCGGTTAACCTCACCGCGAAGCTGCAAATGTCCGGCTTTACCGCGGATGACCTGGCGCGCTCCGCCACGGGAACTTTGCATTGGGATTGGACGAAGGGCGGCTTGGTGGGAGCAGACCCGCTGCCGGCAAACGCTGAAACCTTTGCGCATTTCGATCAGTGGAGCGCAGATGCGGCCATCGACGATCGAACCATCAAGCTCACCAGCAGCTTGCTGGCAAGTGGAGAAGAAACAATTCCCCTCGCCGGATCCATTTCCTTCAGCCGCGAAATGGATATACGGGGTGGCTCCGCGACCCATGCTTTTGCGATCACCGGCACCCTTGAGCATCCCGAAATC
Organism: uncultured Acetobacteraceae bacterium; assembly: GCA_964657465.1. Lineage (GTDB taxonomy): Bacteria > Acidobacteriota > Terriglobia > Terriglobales > Acidobacteriaceae > PALSA-350. The sequence goes on from CAZZVD010000050.1 coordinate 13,369, forward strand.
AAAGCGACCCCCGAAGAAGTAGCAAACTGAGCTGCCTCCACCTCGCCAAATTCTCTCTTCCTAACAAATGACGGGTGCCCCACATCTCGCTGGTTTTTCGCGAGATGTGGGATTCCACAGCTGTCCACCGGCCGTTCTCTACGGGCAACAGGTCTCACTGGCGGTCATATACACCCTCCACACTCAGGGGCTGAGGTTTGTGGAATCCCACATCTCGCGAGAAACCAGCGAGATGTGGGGCACCCGTCATCTGTTACGGAACGGGCTGGGAGAACTAAACAGAAAAGGGCTTACTCCGAGCCGGCCGCTACGCCCACGGTCTGCTTGTGCACGCTGGCTTCTACCTCGGGCACCGTGCCGTCGTTCACAGCTACTTCTACTGGCTGGCCCTGCAGCAGGAAACGATGACTGACCCTCGTTTTCCCGGGGATCCGCAGGCGCTCTGTGACTGTCGTAGTGCCTGAAGACACCGATACCGGCACCTCGGCCGAAGCCGTGCCGGCGTTGACAACATCCACGGCGACAATATAAGAGCCGGGCGCACTGGCCTTGTTAGGAAAGACGCCGGCGATCGAGAGATCAGGCAGACCGCGGTCGTGGTAAACCCAATCGTCAAAGAACCACTTCAGATCTTTGCCGCTGGCCTGGCTGAGTACCTGCTCAAACCCAGTGCCGGTCAGGTCCGATCCTGGCTGGTACGCCTGCAGAGCTTTGGACAGCGCCTCGTCTCCGGCTAGATTGCGCAGCATCCAGAACACGTACGTTGCTTTGGTGCGGTAGTAGACCGGGTCGCGAGCGATCAGCAAGGTTTGCGGCGCAGCGGCCGCGGTCACCGCGGCGCTGTCACCCGGTTCTGCCAGCGATAAAGCGCCACGGCTGTTGTCCAGCTGCTGCACAGCTGCATCTCGCCCCAGCGTCTGCTCCTGCCGCAGCGAGGCCAGGAACGAAGGCACGCCTTCTTGTAGCCAGGCGTACGGGGAGCGAAAGTAGAGGTGCGTAAGCGAGTGCATGAGCGTGCCGGTTAGTTTGTCGGGTTGAGTGCTGCGCACGTTGGCGAACAGGACGTCGCCGTCCTCAAAGGGCGCGTCATTCCCATCCGGCAGATCGACAATGTTCAACGTTCCGCGTGGCTTTCCACCGAGCCATTGGTGAATCAACGGCAGCACGCTCGCAGCCGCGGTCTGGTATGCCTGCGCATTGCTCACATCGTCCGCCTTGGCAAACACCGTCAGGCCGCTACCTTCACTGGCGGTACGCGCCAGCAGAAAAAGGCTTGGGGATGCCAGGCCCAGGCGCGTGGCAGGCAGGGAACAAGCAACGATGCCTGGCACGGATGCAGCACTGGGCAGCGAGGTCGGCGTCACCGCTAGTGTCACCCCATCCAGCACGGCCAAATTCGGCGCCTCCCCGAAGAACTCTTCTGTAACCCGCATGGCGACCGTGGCCTCGGTTTGGCGCTGCCGCTGTGCGGCTGCTTCGGTGAAGTATTTGGCGCCATCGCCCAGGGCTACGGGAGCCGAAGCTACCGGGTACCAGGCGACATTCCCGAAGCCGCGCAGACCGACGAAATCATCCGCCACCCGGTCCCAATCCGATGCCTCGGCTACATCGGCGGGCGTGCCGATTCGTTGCAGGCGATCCGCCGAGAGAGCAGCCGTTCCGTCATAGGCAATGTCGAGCACGATACTTTGCTGCGGCGCGAGCGGCTGCGCCAGTCGAATCACTGCTTCCCGCAGCGCACCGGTGTGGTCAATGTCGCTGTCGATCAGGTGCTGAGTAAAAGAGGCTTCCGCACCGGCGATACGAACGCTCTTCCATTGCAAAGTAGAAGAGAGTTGCAAAGGCAACTGGCGGAGAGCGGTGGGCCCATCGTTCCGGAGCGTGATCCTGGCCCGCACGCTCATAGCATGCTCTCTTGGCTGCAGGTGGACATCCAGATCGTAGCCAAGAAAGGTGATCGCCTGCCGCTCTGTATCCGTCGCCGTATCACCAGTGGCCGCGGGCCTGGGGGCGATCTTTGCTGCCGGCTGGCTGGCGGCGTCGTCCACGGAGCGGGAAAAGATGACTGTACCTGGATGCTCCGCCGGTACCTCGGGCGGAGGGGACGTTTGTTGGGCCACCGACCAGGACGTGCATACAGCCAACACTGCTAACAACGAGAACTTCATGAACCCAGGCCCTTCTGTTTCTTGACCCGCGCCGCAGCAGGTGCGGATTGGTTACCGAGCGCAGCATTCCGCCGCTGCCGGGCCGCCTCAAACAGGACCACGGCGCCGGCTGCACTCACGTTCAGGGAATGGACGCGGCCCGCCATGGGAATACGCAACAGGTGATCGCAGCTCCGCTTGGTCAGGTCGTGCAGCCCATACCCTTCGCGTCCCAACACCAGGACACAACCGATCGAAAAGTCGAACTGGTCGTAGTCCACTGAGCCACGTTCATCGAGGCCGATACACCAGAGGTCACGTTTCTTCAGCTCTTCCAGGGCGCGCACCAGGTTGACCACGCGCGCAATTTTGACATGCTCGGCCGCGCCCGCCGAGGCTTTTACCGCCACCGGGCTTAAAGGCGCCGATCGCCGCTCCGTCACCACCACCCCGGCCACCCCGGCGCCTTCGGCGGTGCGCAGCAGGGCGCCCAGATTCTGCGGGTCTTCTACCCCATCCAGCGCCAGCAGCATCCGGTTGGTTTGCGCGCCCTCCAGCAGGTCGCTTACTTCGAGGAACTGACGCGGCCGCACCATCGCCACCACTCCCTGGTGGGCCTCGGTGCGCGCCAGCTTGGTGAGCTGGTCCCGCGTATCCAAACGGGCCTTGATCCCGGCATCGCGGCATGCCTGGATCAGCTTTTCCAGCCGAACATCCTGGCGTTCCCGCGCGAAGCAGACATGGTCGAACTTCCGCGTCCCGGAGCGCAGCGCCTCCTCCACGGGATGCAGACCAAACAATATTTCCATATAGCCAAGTTTAGATGGGATTGCCTGGCCCCGCTGGTTGCGAGGGCGATTATGCTGTCTTAAGACATCCAGTGGCTGCGACCGGGACTTTGCTATATCCTTGATGGCACTTGAGTTGAAAGAGGGTGGGAGAAAACTCGCATGGTGCTTGCTGCCAGGCTTAAAAAAGCCGTTGCCAACGGGGTCTTCGGCGAACCAGCACACGTCTCTGAAGAGACTATGCGCCTTGCGTCCCTATCCCGGCTGGAGACTACGTGCGACGAGAACGCCGTCGTTGCCCAGGGGCTCAAGCGTCATGATCCTGATTTGCTGGATCAATTGATCGTTCAGTATCAACATCGCTTGCTGCGTTATCTGCTCTATCTCACCGGCAATCGGGAAACGGCAGAAGACATTTTCCAGGAAACCTGGATGCGCGTGCTCAAGCGCGGTGACCAATTTAACGGCAAGAGCCGGTTCGATACCTGGCTGTTTACGATTGCCCGTAACCTGGTGATTGATGTGCGCCGTAAGCGCACGATGAGCAGCCTCGAAGCGATGCGCGAGACAGGGGAAGATGGCCGCTCTTTCGACGTGGCCGCCGAAGGTCCTTCTCCCTTCGATATGTACCAGACGAGCGAAAATGGTCAGCGCGTAGCTGAGGCTTTGCTGACGCTCGAACCGCTGCATCGTGAAGTGCTGGTGCTTCGGTTCCATGAAGAACTATCGCTCGAAGAAATCGCGCAGGTCACACGAGCGCCGTTGTCGACTGTGAAGTCTCGTCTCTATCGCGGTCTCTCCGCCCTCAAGCCTCGTATCAGCGCCGCCGAACCTGCCGTGCGCGCGGAAGAAGGGTGATGAACGGTTCTCGATCCACAACTCGCGGGCCTGTGGACGCGGTGCGTTCTGTCGTGTGGCCTGACGCCGATGCCACGCGCAGACTGGCACAAAAAACCCGGCGTGCGGTGCGGGACGAAGTGATCTCCACCCGGGAGCGGCGCGTACGCCAACGCCACAATCTCGGCTGGGCGCTCATGGGTTTCGGATTTCTGCTGCTTTTGCTGGCGCCCGCTATCTGGAGTGGTCTGGAAGAGCTTCTGGCCGGCGAGCACATCATGGACCTGCCCGCCTTGGTCACGTGTCTCATCCTGATGCTCTTTACGGCTATCTTTGCCGCACTGATCGCCGTGTGGAGAGGGCAGCGGGATGTGGAGCACGATCGCGGCGGTCTTGACACCTTTCATCCGACAAGAAAATGAGCAACCTGTCTCATAACGCGCCGGCCACGTCTTCTTTTACCGAAGAGTTCAAGCTCATCCCACGGTGGTCGCTTGCCGGAGCACTGCTGGCGTTTGTTTTCATGCAGTATCTCTCCTGGGTAATACTGCCGGCGCATCGTTTAAAGCCGTCCACCGCGCCACTGGGCCTGCGCTTCTATTTCGCACTCTCGTGGAGCACGTTGACGGCGTTGTACGTGCTGATGGTCGGTTACGTGAGCCGGGATGCGCCGCGCCGGGCGATGAGCACGCGGCTGTGGATGGCGATTTGCCTGGCCATGCCCGGTGGCATCGGATCAGTGCTCTACTTCCTCTTCCGCCAGCCTGTAGTGGCCCAGTGTCCTTCCTGCGGGACCAGCATCCACACGGAGTTCCACTTCTGCCCCCAGTGTGCCTACCAGGTCTCTGCTGCTTGCGGTAAGTGCTACCGCGGCGTCCGCATCACCGATGTGTATTGCGTTTATTGCGGCCACGCGCTGGCCGAGGATAATGTGCCGTCCCGTCTGCAAGCCTTCCAACCGCTCGGCTAGGGTTTTTCGATAACTTCGGGCGCCTCTACCAAGACTTCATCCTTTGTCATCCCTCGGCTACGCTCGGGATGGCAAAAAGGGGCGGTTTGCGGGTTGGGCGCGGTGTACGCAAGGCCTCCGCCACCCCTCCCTATATACTAGAAGGCGTCCGTACGGGCTCCTGCTTTCTATGCCAATGACCGCGTTGATCGTCGATGATGAACGGCTTGCGCGCGATGAGCTGAAATACCTGCTCGACTCTGCCGGCGGAGTCGAAGTCGTAGCCCAGGGCCAGAACGGCATTGAAGCGGTTCACCTCATCCACACCCATCATCCCGACGTGGTGTTTCTCGATGTGCAGATGCCTGGTCTAGACGGCTTCGCGGTTTTAAAGAAGCTACTGGAGCGCAACCAGCCCGATCGCATGCCACAGATCATCTTCGCCACAGCGTTCGATCAGTATGCTGTACGTGCGTTCGACGTCAACGCCATCGATTACCTGCTTAAGCCCTTTGATCGAAGCCGCGTTCTGCAGGCACTCGAACGCGCACGGCTGCGCTTGCAGGAAGCCCATCAGGCTGAGATGGACCCGCCACCCGAGACAGGCGCTCCTTTGGAACCGAAACCATCCGAAGCGCGACTGGATGCGCTGCTGCGGCTGATCGAGCAACAAACCGCCGCGCGTCCGCGCAACGGAAAGATTGTTCTGCAGGCCCACAATCGTCTCTTATTGGCCGACCAGAAAGATATTTGCTTCGCCGCCATCGATGAAGGCATCATCTCCGTGGTGACGCCGACCATCGAGGGCCAGTCGAAGTGCCGCACCATTGAAGAACTGCTTGAGCTGCTTGACCCATCGGTTTTTTGGCGAGCCCACCGGTCTTATGTGGTGAACATAAACCACATCAAGGAAGTGGTGCCGTGGTTCAAGAGCAGCTATCAATTGCGTATGGATGATCGCAAGCAGACCGAGATACCCGTAAGCCGGGCACAGACGCGCCGCCTGCGGGAACTGTTCAAACTGTAGCGTGACCGCACGGCAGCCCGCGCGGCCACGCCGGCTGTGCTACTGCTTGATCACCGTACCATCGCGCTTACGAAGCTCGCCCCATCCGCCATTCAGATTGTTCCTGCCCGGAGCGAACGGTGCTTTGGCGGCGGCTTTCTCATCGATCTCAATGCCCCAGCCAGGGTTCTCATTCACATAGATATAGCCATCCTTGAGTGTGGGGCAGCCGTGAAAGATTTCCTGCGTACGCTCATTGAACGGCGAATATTCCTGGATGCCGAAGTTGTAGCTGACCAGATCCAGCGTGACGTTGGCCATGTGACCTACCGGTGAAACATCGCCCGGACCATGCCACGCCGTCTTGACTCCGTACTGCTCCGCCAGCATGGCGATCTTGCGGGCCGGCGTGAAACCGCCAGCCTGGGAGACGTGTACGCGGATGTAATCGATCAACCGGCCTTCAATCAGCGGCTGCCATTCGTGCGGACTGTTGAAGAGTTCGCCCATCGCGATGGGCGTCGCGCAGTTCTCCCGTATCTGCTTGAAGTACCCCAGGTCTTCGGGCGACAGGGGGTCTTCCAGAAAGAACATGTGAAATTTCTCTGCCTCTTTGCAGAACTGCACCGCCTCGTTGGGCGTGAGCCGCTCGTGCATATCGTGCAACAGTTCTATCTCTTCGCCTAATTCCTGCCGGCAAACCTCCAGCAGCTTGAGGCCGCGGCGAAATTGATACGCGGGCTCGAAGAGCGGCTTGTCGTGCAACGCTTTGAGTGAAGCTCCTCCGCCTTTCTGCGATCCGTAGCCCGACATACCGGGCAGGCTCACCTGGACCCGCACATTGCGAAAGCCCTGCGCGATGTAGCCCTTCGCGCTCTCCACCACTGCGGCAAAGTCGGCCCCATCCGCATGGCCATAGGCATCGACCGCTTCGCGGCACTTGCCGCCAGCCAGCTGATAGACCGGCATACCGGCCTGCCGCCCTTTGATATCCCACAATGCCTGGTCCACACCGCTGATCGCATTGTTCAGCACCGGTCCGTTTTTCCAATAGGAACTGTCGTAGCAGGACTGCCAGATATCCTCGATACGATCGGTCGTTTTACCCAGCAGGAAAGGCTTCAGGTACAACTCGACTGCGGGCTTCACCAGGTCAGCGCGTTGCGTAAACGTGGCGCAGCCATAGCCATACAGGCCGTCCTGATCGGTAGTAATCTTCACCACGGTCAGGCGGGTTCCCGCCGGTTCGCATTCGATCACGCTGACGTCTTTGATACGCGGTGTGGCCATGCCGCGGGTCGCGCGAGCAACCTGCTCCTGCGAGCGCAACAAGGGGGAAGCCAGGCCGAACAGCCCGGCGCCCACCGTAGTCTGCAACAATTTACGACGATTCATGAGTAGCCCTTTCGCGGTTGAAGAAACTGACCGGCCATTGTTTCATAAGTCACTGCGATGAGCTCACTATGGAACAGTGAGCGCTTGCGAACCATTGCATGCTTAGCTCAAGCGGGGATGATGTAAGTAGGGATCCTCGCCGCGCGTCTCAGATTGCGGTACGAGGCGCAGTGCGCAAGTCGCGCAGGGTATCGAAATGCGCCATCCATAGAAATTTCTTTGCGCACAGTTGGTTCTTTGGAATAGTATCCGCCTGCCATAAAGAGTCTATGCATAAAGAGTCGATGATAGATCACTGCTGGTGCGGGAGGTGTACTTGAGAAGATCAAGGCGGAATGCCTGCGTCGCATGCCTGGGGTTCAGCGCGGCTCTGGCAATGACCGCTATGGTCGCAGCCCAGGCGCCCGCAGCGGCCAAGCCGAAGAGGATCAATCAGGCGATCGAACTTCTCGCAGAAGGCCAGCCGATCTACTACGCGGGGTCGCACTCCGGCACGACCGGCACCTTCGATCAGGGCAAGAAAGACGCACAAACCTATGCCGACTACATCAGCTACGACATGGAGCATGCTCCTTTCGATGTGAAGGGATTGCAGGACTACATGCGTGGCCTGGTTGCGGGTGGTCCCGATCGAAGCGGTCATCGCACACCGGCTGTCATCGTCAACGTGCCGGTGAACGGAATGGATGCCGCTACCGTTCATGCAAATGCCTGGATGTTCAACCAGGTGCTCGCCACGGGTGTACACGGCATTATGCTTACGCATGCGGATGACCCGGCCGCCATCCGCGCCTTTGTCGAAGCGGTGCGCTTTCCTATTCATCAGGAAGGGGTCGGTACCGATGGTCTCCCCGAAGGCCGCCGGGGCGTTCACGGCGTAGCCAATGCAGCCGAGATCTGGGGGCTGACGCCTGCGGAATACGAAGAGAAGGCAGATGTATGGCCGTTGAACCCGAATGGCGAACTGCTGCTGGGCGTAAAAGAAGAAGACAAGTACGCGCTCGCCAATGTGGACGAGAACCTGAAGGTTCCCGGCCTCGGCATGGCGGAATGGGGTCCCGGCGATATGGCCCTTTCATTGGGCGTGCGTACGCAGGGAGACGAGGCGATCCAGGATCCCAGGATGGTCGCGGCGCGCAGCAAGGTGCTGGCTGCCTGCAAAGCGAACCATATCTTCTTTCTCAACTCGCTTAGCAGCAAAGACGTCATCGACATGATCAAAGAAGGGGTCATGGTGGGCCCGGCCAGCGCCGAGACTGCTGCCATTGGCCGTCAGTACACCAAACGTCGGCAGCCCTACTAGACAGGGTTTGCCATTCTCCTGGTCATAACGTTCATGGGCAAGGCTGCTAGTGTCTGTACAGCAAACTTCCCGATCCGTGCGACCTGAACACCCCGGCGTGACTACCGTGCATGCGGCAACCGCCCTTCGATCTCAGTATTCGTTCTAAACTGATCACTCCAAAGACACACCGTTGGAAGGAAACCAATTTGAAATGCAAAGCGTCTGCATACGTTCGTTGCAAAACGAATAATATGGAGAGCTTTGGGCAGATGCAGGTCAGGAGACTTACATGAAGAAATGGATCGTAGCTGTTGTGGTTCTCGGCGCCTTGGCAGGAAGCACGCCTGGCTTTTCGCAGGTCAAGATGACCAAAGAACAGATGATGTTCTACACCTCGGATTGGAAGGGGAATCGCTATCCGGATGGCCGGCCCAAGGTTCCGGATGATCTACTCAAGCGTGCCGTCGATTGCACCATTGAAGATATCTGGGGTTTCCTGCGTGGCAAGGGCTACAGCAACCAGTTTGAAGGTGATTGGCAGGCGCTGCACATTGAGAAGCCGTTTGCCGGCCGCGCACTGACCGCGCAGTACATGCCGACGCGGGCGGATATGGCCAAGGCCATTGCCGGCGAGGGCAAGCAAGAGGGCCGCGTGAGTGGCAACAACAGCTGGCCCATCAACGAACTGCAGGTCGGCGACGTCTACGTTGCGGATGGCATGGGCAAGGTCATCGAGGGCACGTTGATCGGATCTAACCTGGGTAACGGCATAGCGGCCCACACGCATACCGGGTTCATCTTTTACGGCGGGATTCGCGACCAGGAGGAGAATCGTGAGATTCCAAACTTCAATGGCTTCTACAAGGGCTACGATCCCTCGGCCTGGGCGCAAATGGAGTTGACCTCTATTAACGCTCCGGTCCGCATTGGGCGAGCTGTGGTGGTACCGGGAGATGTGGTCCTGGCGAAGACCGATGGTGTGATCTTCATTCCTGCCATTCTCGCTGAAGATGCCATTAGCCACGCCGAGTTCACCAGCCTGGAAGACGAATACAACTTTGAACTGAATAAGCAAGGCAAGAATGGCGCCGAGTTCGAAGGCGGCTGGACGGCTGCCAAGTACGAGGGCCTGACCAAGTGGATCGATGCTCATCCTGAAAAGCTGAAGATGCCGCGCTCGGAATTCGATGCGCTTAAGGCGGAACGGCTGCAGCCTCGGCCCGCGCGCGGAGCAGTTGCTCCTTAAGCGGGGCCAACGATCACTGATGCTTTGCGCTGCCAGGAGGGGAATATGAGAACCATTGCCACCTGCTGTTTTGCTCTTGGGATGAGTGTCCTCGTGGGCGGCATAGCTGCCGCCCAGGCGAAACCAAACACGTTGACGCATAAGGAATCGACTCACGGTTGGAAGCTATTGTTCGATGGCAAAGATCTGGATGGCTGGCAGCCCTTGAGCACCTCCAAGCCACCGGCCATCGGAGACTGGACAGTTGCTGACGGCGCGATTCTTTGTCCGGGGACGAGCCCAGGCTGGCTGGCAAGCAAGGATCAGTATTCCGACTTTGAGTTGAAGCTGCAGTTTCGCGGAACCGAGAAAGTGAATAGTGGCGTGTTTCTGCGCTCGTCGCAGCAAGGCGCTCCACACATTACCGGTTACGAACTGCAAATCTGGGACTACCAACCAGCCGGCTACAGCACCGGCAGTCTGGTCGACTCTCTCAAAGCAAAGCCCACCAAGATACTCGACAGTCAATGGAATGACTACGACATTAGAGCTGTGGGAGACCACTTTACGGTGGTGCTCAACGGAACCACGATCCTCGACGACCACGATGCGAAGCACGCAGAAGGGCTGGTAGGGTTCCAGTGCCAGCCGGCGATGAAGATAGAATTCCGAAACGTAAAGATACGGCCTTTGAAGAAGTAGCCCGGTGAGTTGTCCCCCACTCAAGCCAACACTGGTTGAGTGGGCCAGCCTGGTTTTATTCGGGCAACAGATTATTGCCAGCGAGTCCACACCTTCGGGTGGCCCGTTCACGCCGTGTCTGGCTTGAGTGGGGGACATCTCAACCCTGCCCTTGCTTGGGCACTCCTCGCTCCGGTGATATCGTGTTCGAGGCAGGAGACTTCTTGATAATGAAAAAAACGATAGTGGCTGCAGTCATGGTCTGGACTGCGCTGACGGCTTCAACGGCGTTCGCGCAAGTGAAAATGACCAAAGAACAAATGATGTTCTACACCTCGGATTGGAAAGGTGACCGCTTCGCAGACGGGCGCCCCAAAGTGCCGGATGATTTGCTCAAACGCGCCCTGGATGTTTCGATCGAGGACATTTGGGATTTCCTGCGCGGACAAGGGTATCGCAATCAGTTTGAGGGGGACTGGCACGCACTTCACATCGAAAAGCCGTTTGCAGGACGTGCGCTCACCGCGCAGTACATGCCCCTGCGTGCCGACATGGCGAAAGCGATCGCTGCTGAAGGCAAAGCCGAAGGTCGCATCAGCAACAACAATAGCTGGCCCATCAACGAGCTACAGATCGGCGACGTTTACGTTGCAGATGGCATGGGCCGAGTGATCGACGCCACGCTCATCGGCTCTAACCTGGGCAATGGCATCGCTGCGCATACGCATACCGGGTTCATTTTCTACGGCAGCATTCGCGACCAGCAAGAGAATCGCGAAATCCCCAATTTCAACGGCTTCTACAAGGGCTACGATCCGTCATTCCTGCTGCAGATGACCCTGACCGCGATTAACGCTCCCATTCGCATCGGGCGTGCGATCGTGTTGCCGGGTGATCTGGTTCTTGCCAAAACAGACGGGGTGATCTTCATCCCGGCAATCCTGGCCGAGGCCGCAGTCAGCCACGCGGAATTTACCAACCTGATGGACGACTATAACTTCGAACTCAACCGTCAAGGTAAGAACGGTGCGGAGTTCGAGGGCGGTTGGACGCCTGCGAAGTACCAGGGTCTCGCGAAGTACATCGAGGCGCATCCTGAGAAGTTGAAGATGCCGCGCTCCGAGTTCGACGCGCTACTCGCCGCCGCCAGCAAGCCGCCACGGCAAGCACCCGCGGGTTCGCCAGAACCGTAGCCTTTGTAGCACCTCAAGGTGCCCATCTCTGGAACGCGTTCCCACGCTTCCGGGGATGGGCTACCGTAGGAGTCACACTTCCGCTCTTCCTTTCTCCGCCCCATCCAAGCGCTAACCCGGATTTCTCACCACGACTGTCGGCTGCGGAAGAAGTGGAGTCCCGCTCAGGGGCTAGCGCGCATTTCTCAGGTCCTGTTCCGTAACGAATGGTGGGTGCCCCACATCTCGCTCGTTTTTGGCGAGATGTGGGATTCCACGAACCTCGATTTCTGAGTGTGGAAGGTGGGCATGACCCTCATGGAAGACCTGTTGCCAGGCGAGCGTGGCCGGTGGACAGCGGTGGAATCCCACATCTCGCCAAAAACGAGCGAGAT
>CAZZVD010000051.1:0-25120 GCA_964657465.1 uncultured Acetobacteraceae bacterium
CGCGTGTGCCGCGGCCTGCGGGTGGTTGATCCCGAACTCGCTGCTGAAGCCTGGGCGCAAGACCCCGATCCTTTGAGCGAGCGCGAGCGGCAAATACTTTGGCGCGCAGGCGAGGGAAAATCCGGCGCGGAGATTGCTTCGGATCTGCACCTGTCTGAAGGGACGGTGAGGAATTACTTGTCTGAAGCCATTAATAAGCTCGGGGCCGCCAATCGAATCGACGCTGCACGGCTGGCGCGGAGCAAGGGCTGGCTTTAGAAGAGCGCCTTTCCGCCGAACTTTGTCAGTTTCGGAACTCTGTTTTGTGGCAGGGAACCTGCTACTGATTAAGCACTGGTCGCGCTCGCAGTTCTGCAGATGACCCCGGTTGCCGCGCCCCCGGTGAAGACACCGGTGCGGGCAATGCCGTTTGTCCGGGTGCGTCGAAGCCCGGGCGCGTCCATGACAAACCGTGGATGCCGACCGGAGCCATCGCGAAAACAGCCTTGACCCTGATGTCGCGCACGCCGAGGGCCGGTTTTGCATTGACCGTTGTTCGCACACGCACGTAGCCGCGTACCATGTCGTTGTTCTTGCACCTCCGGCGGGCAAGGAACAGCTTAAAAATTCGAAGTAGCCAGCTTAGCCAGGAGCCGAGGTTTCAACCTGTGTCTTTCCCCAGATAGCATGCGATCGGCGGGAGTCACAGGCGGCGCGGACATTCGTCGGGGCAGGTTGCGCATACCAGGATCCCGACACAAACCACAAAAATGGCCAGTTCCCACCCGGCTTCTTCGTCATGATTAGAGGCGCTGACTGGTTTCACAGCGTAGTTACTGCGAATGGAATTCTTTATAGAGTTCAGCCGCCAATTTGCGGAACGCATCATCGGAGGGCTTGCCGGAAATGTTTGTCATCATGACAAAGCCAAAGTCCATTTTTGGCCAGAACATAGCCGACGCGAGGTTCATATTGTTTGATCCTGTATGCGTAATGACCGGCGCCTCCGCCCAACTTTCCTGAACCGACCCCCAACCGAGCGCATATCCTCCCGTCTTAGGTGTGCCTGGGGCAGCACCTTCTCGTGAGCCGGTCGCAAAGAAGGGCGTGTGGATCTTCTTCAAAGTTTCTGCGGAGACAAGTTCGGGACTTCGCTTGCCCTCGCCTGCATTCCACGCAACCCACTTCGCGAAATCGAGGACAGACATGTGAATTGTGCCGGCTGGACCAAGTATCAACGGATTGTCACCATTTGGGCCAGCCATCATTGCTTCCGGCTTGCCATTCACCAGGATGTGACCGAGCGGCGCGTCGACCCTTCCCAGGCTCGCTTGTGGACCGAACCCGGCCGTCTTCAAACCCAATGGTTGGAATATTCGCGCCTCCACTAACTCCTCCCAACTCGCTTGCCCAACCCGTTCCAACATAGCGCCGGCAATAACATAGCCGAGATTGGAGTAAACAAACTTGCTTTCCCTTGCGTGATCGAGAGGCTTGGAGGCAGTCTGCTTCACCATCCAGTAGCGGACTTCGTTCATGTTGCCGTCCTGCTGGTAGGACCGGTAAATAAGATCGATGATTGTCTTATCCGAGAGGCCACTGGAATGTGACAGCAGCTGCTCTAAAGTAACTTTTGCGAAGTCGGCATTCATCTCCGCCTTGAGTTCAGGAAACACATCAGCGGGAGTGGAGTGCCATCGCAGCTTGCCTTCCTGAACGTACTCTCCTGCGAGCAAAGCGGTGAACGCTTTGCTGTCTGATCCGATATGAAAGCGGTCATCGATGGTGACAGGAATAGGCATTCCGGCGCGCCGGGTACCGACGGCGCCGCTTGCCACGATCGAACCATTTTGGAAAACTGCCGCGGCGATTGCTGGCAATCCAAATTTCTGCAAGTAGGGGTTAAGCGTCTGGTCAAGCGATTGCGGAGGCGCGCCCCAGATTGGACACACGGAGAGCGTGAGCGCGATGAACACACTTAATAACCTGGGTGTCGGCATAGAGAACTCCCCTGTTTCCACTATTGGCAGCAAAAGGATCGATTTGTTAATCGCGGTATGGGAAGTTTTGAGTCTCCGTCCCAGAGATGCAACGGCTTGATCCGCGCTACCATGTAGACTCTAGCACCTGGACTGTTTGGCGCAAGCCATCTGGAGCGCCCGGGCGTCTTTGCCCGATCACTCAGCTTGTTGTTGGATCGATATCCGCGGGCGAAGAAGCGCTCTGATCTAAAGCGTTATCTCCAAACATACTGGCCTGCTCGATGCGCTATCAGAAAATGGTTATTGGGTAGCCCGTCCTACTTTCTTGCCGCCTTCACGTCGTTCCCCTCTCTATGCAGTACGAGGTAGGCGACTTCACCCTTGTCGTTTCTGAGAAACTCAACCTCAGCACCCAAGTCGGTCGAGAAAAACTTCGTTTCCGACTCCGCCAAAAGGAAAGACTTGTCCTGCCCTGTCTCCTGCGCCTTCAGACTACTGCCATCCACAGTTATCGCAAGGCTGAGCTGGGGACCAAGCTCATAAGTTCCTACGTATTGCGCTAACACCTTCGGATCTACAGAGATGCTCGTGCGCACAATAGGCCGGAAATCCGGCCATCCATATTCCGTCGCTATACTCGACATGATCTCCTGCGCGAGCTTGATTCCTCCCTGCGCGTTGGTCATGACCACTGCGCCATCGCCGCCCTGCTCATAACCTACAAGCAGCGCTTCAAATCCTTCGTCGACGCCGCCATGCGTAAAGAACGGCTTCGACGGTGAGCCGCCAAGCGCCGGCCCTAATCCAAAGTGACCCATTCCCGGCGCCATCATCTGCTTCGTCATGTCCTCCGAAAGCACATGGTTCGCTTCGCCCATAAGCGAAAGCTGGTTTTCAATGACATACTTTGCCAGATCTGTTGCTGTCGTCCACAATCCCGCTGCCGCCATCTCAGGGTAAATATGGGCCCCGCCAGAAATCGGTTTGCCATGGTCATCGTAAGGAGTCGCCACCGGGTTCCACTCCGGTGGGAGCGGCTGTTCGAAAGTGCTGTGCGTCATCCCAATCGGAGCCAGCACCGTATCGTGCAATAGCAGCGGGAATGGCTGCTTCGCCACATCGATTAACGCCTGCTGCATGATCGTGTATCCACCGCCCGAATATCTCCACTCCGTTCCGGGGGCCATATCCACCCGAATCGCTGCTGAGTTTGCCGGCTTCACCCCATCGAGTACCTGAACCAGCGATGGCACCGGCTCACCCTTCGCATATCCTGCAAACCCATGCACCGTCGTTCCGCCCGTATGCGTCAACAGTTCGCGCAGCGTCACCGGCCTACCTGCTGCCGGCGCGCTCGCAGGCAGTTTCCAACTCGTCAGGTAAATATTGATGTTGGCGTCCAGGTTCATCTTCCCTTGCTGAACCAGGCGCAGGGCAGCCATCGCCGATACCGGCTTGCTGATCGAACCAGCCTGAAAGAGTGTATTCGCGGTCACCGGAGCGCCGCCCAGCGCCGCTACCCCGTAGCCCAGCGCCCACTCGATAACGCCGTTATGCACCAAAGCGATGCTCACACCCGGAACATGCATCGCAGCCATTTCCGCGCGCAGCGTCTTGGACGGGTGCCGATCATTCTTGTCGATGATCGGAGCCGTCAGTCCCGAGGTGACACGGTCGATATGCTGCTGAATCTCACGCTTCCTTTGAGTCGGATCAGCAACCGGTACCGGCGACTTCTGAGCCGCTACCGGACCAGCCGCACAGACCGCTAACAAGCCAGTAAACAGAAATCTCCGTACCATGTCGATCATCGCTGCCTCCACAACTACTTTGCACAGGATTATTCCACGCATTGAATGACGTAAGCATCAACTACACAGGCAGGCTCGCCTGCTGATGGTCTATTTACATCGTTGCCGTATTGAACACGAGGCGCGACCGACACTCGGAGGCACCCCCATGGATTTAAGGAGCACTATGAACCTCATTACAGGGGAAGTGACCCGGCGACTAACCTGTCCGAGTAACTGGCGCCGCCTTCGCGAACACCGAGACCCAAAGCGTGAGCAACCTTATCACGAATCTTGATTACATGGTTCGAGATCGTCAAGCGTATCGGCAAGACTAATGTCTGCCCATGAGCAACCATCCTTGCACGCTACGGAGCCGGCCGTATCAGTACGGTAAACTGCTCATCGCGAGGCGCGACCTGCCGCAAAACAATGCTCCGACAAGGCTATACGGCCGATCCGCTATTCACCCGTGTTTAGGATGAGCAAACCTATCTCCCATGTGGAACCACATGGGAGCCATGTGGTCGCCCGGATTGACGGGGCTAGAACCACGTCCTAGACTCCATCCCAGTCATAACTAACAACGATAGAACTCATTGCGGCAAATCTAAATGCCGGTATGTGTCCGTCTTCATTGCAATGCAAGTTACCCATTTTCCTGAGGAGAAGCCGTGAGATCGCGACCTTACCTGCGCCCCATCCTGTGTTTTTCGTTGAGTTCACTTTTGCTTTGCACAGCCTCGTTTGCCGAAGGCTGTCACCAGGCGGGCGACGACTCTCCCCAGAGTGCTGCTGGGTCCAAAATGAATTCATTGGCCTTGACCCTATCTCCACTTTCCTGGCGACTGCTGGGAGGGCCACTTCAAGCCGTCCGGGGTTCCGATGGCATGTTACACGTGGCCTATGCACTCATGTTGACAAATTCCTTCGATCGCGCTGCTGCAATCAAGTCAGTGGATGTACTAAGTGACAGGAGCGGCCAGAAGGCAGACGCGGTATCCCACGTGGTGACTATCGACAACCAGAACATCACCGGGCTTGTGCGCCCGTTCTCTCGTACGCCTGTGTTCACCAGTGCAGATTTTTCGACCATTCTGGCGGCGGGCGAGGCTGGCGTTGTCTATGTGGACCTGGTCTTTAAAGACGCAAACCATCTTCCGTTTACGCTGACGCATCGCATCACCGCGCAAACCGGGGAAGGCGAGAGCGTACACACGTACGAGGCAACAGAACATCCGCGGCGTATCAACTGCGAGCCCGTTCCGATCATCAGTGCTCCCCTGCACGGTAAGGGCTGGGTTAACGGGAACGGATGCTGCGGCATCATCGGTCCTCATCGGTTTGTCCTGAATTCCATCAATGGTGAGTTGCACGCGACCGAAGAGTTTGCTATCGACTGGATTCGCCTGGGCGACGACGGCCGTGCGTTCCATGACGACCCGCGGAACGTTCATAACTGGTACGACTATGACACGCCGGTGACAGCCGCCAGCGCGGGACGAGTAGTCGGTGTCTTAAACGACGTCAAGGATGAGATTCCGGGTAAGAGTCCGATCGAGCTCCCTCTGAACGAGATCGCCGGCAATCACGTGATCGTCAAACTTGGCGACGGGTTATACGTGGAGTATGACCACCTGGTGCCGGGAAGCGCCGCCGTGGCCATCGGCGACATCGTTCAAAAAGGGCAGGTACTTGGCAGGTTGGGCAACTCCGGCAACAGCGACGCGCCCCATCTTCATTTTCAAATCATGAGCCGCCCTTCCACTCTGGATGGATGGGCGGTTCCCTTCGTTTTTGATTCCATGCGCCTGCAGGGCACCGTCGCACTCACCCTGGGCGAGCTTGACCAGGCGGCATCCCGCGGCGACCGCATGCCGGTGGTGCGCGGCAGTGGGCTCTGGCTTCGCGACGCCATGCCCTTATCTCTGGATGTAGTTGAGTTTCCGTGACCACTGCAACGTTTACCCGTACTTCGCCGGTGTCTGAGGAAAAGATGATGATTGCCATAACAACACGAGCCTTGCCGCAAGTGAAACACCTCACCCGTTACGGCCCGAATAAATGGTTTGCAAAGCTCCATCACAGCATAGTTTTGCTTGTGTTCACATGCCTTTGTGGGCTGCCGGCCGCCGCGCATGCGGATCATAGCCCTGTTGGACCGCTTCTTAATGATCTAAGCGGGTGGAATCAACCAGAGAATTACTCCACATTGCAGACCGCAGATATAGATGGCGATGGGCAACGCGAGATCATTGCTCGCGGCAAAGATGGACTGCATGTGTGGCAGTGGACAAACGGCGCATGGATGGAAATTCCCAAGCTGGAGGCATTAAGCAACAGCAACGGGTGGACCGATGCCAGCCAGTACCAGACGATCCTGCCTGCTCGCCTGCAGCGAGGTAGCGAAGCGAATGACGTGATTGCCCGTTCGAGCGACGGCATACACGTTTGGCGCTACAGCAAGACGAATGAGTCCTGGAGCGAGCTTGGTGGCTCCACCACTCGCCCCTTCGCTAACGCCGCCTCCGATGCAGATTGGACCAAGCCGCTGTACTACAACACCATCATGACCGGCGACATCGATGAGGACGGCGTCTCCGAACTGATTGCCCGAGGCAAGCGCGGCCTTGAAGTTTACAACTGGGACGAGAACGCGCAGCAGTGGCGTGCGCTGTCGCAAAGCGGGCCACTATCGGACGCTGATGGCTTCGATAGTGACACGTCTTCACTTTCGGTGCAGTTCGTCACTCTGGGCAATCATGCATCGTATGTCGTGGCTCGCGCCGCAAGCGGCGTCGAGTTGCTGAAATGGCATGAAGGCGCGTGGCGAACCATTTCGGCAGACGGCCCCTTCGCCAACTCGGCTTTTGGCGAAAATCCAAGAGCTGCTCTTAGCGTGCGGGCTCAGGTGGATGGACGGGGATGCCTGTGGCTCTTCGGCATCGTTCCTGACCGCGACGCAGGTGCGTCCCTGGTTGAGGTTTACCGGTGGAACGAAGATACCCAGCATTGGAGCCGGCCCAGCTTGATCCCGCTGCCTGGTGGAGGTTGGGATCGTCCCAGTCAGTACCTCACGCTGCGTGCGGGTGACCTGCAGGGCAAGGGCGAAATCGAAATATTGGCCCGCGGCGCGGACGGTATGCACATTTTCGAGCAGCGGTTCGGCAAAGGAAGGTATGCAAACGATGATTCTCATCCGAGATGGAGACATGCTCAGCTGATCCGCGAACTGGGCGACGATCACGGATACAATTTGGCCAGTTCCTATTACACTCTCCAGACGCTGCCCATGAAGCAGGGTGACGACGCCCGGGCCACCGTACTGTTGGGTCGTAGCCCCCGCGGGGTTGAAATTTACCACAACGTGGGTGGCGTTTTAACCCAGGCCACACCTTTCCCGGCGTGGAAAAATCAGAATCAGAGCCAAGCGTACGCTACCATCAGCCAGGCTCTCACGGCCGGCCAGTCAAATGACATTCGTAACAGCTACGACCTCGCGGCCACCGGCTATAGCTTCTGGCGGCAGCAGGAGTTCAACCTGCGCACCGATTACCAAACCCCAACGAAAGGTTTTCCGTCTGCAAGCGACTGGGCAGTTGTTTATCAGCAACTCGACATCGAATTTCTCTACGTGGCGGCCGCTCGAGCTTGGTTCGCCAACAATGTCACGGTCACAAACTACATCTTCGATGCTGCCTCCCTTCAACTTACGCAGGTGTCGAATGATGAATCGATTTCATCCTCTGCAGGCGGCAGCGGGGCCGAGGTGGGCCTGAACTGGGCGAACCTGGCCGTGCAACTCGCCGGTCAGATTCTAAGCGTTCTCGGTCAACCGGAAGCCGCCTACGTCGCAGGCTTGATCCAGGATGCACTTCAGTCCGCGGCCCAAGCAGTATGGAACGGCTCCAGTAACATTCAAGGTGCAGTGGATAACATCGCCGTCAACCTGAACCAGATACAACAGCAGTACACGACGAAGAATGCCAATCAGGTTACTGCTTATGTGACCGATTGGGGCTTGTTGCAACAGATCGGTGTGGGAAGTATCGGGCAGAAGCCTAAGTACCAGTGGGGACAAGGAACCAGCATTGAAGAGATAGCTGCTGCAGAAACCCACGGAGCGGTGGGGCAATTGCTTTGGATGTATAAGACAGTCGCGAATGCAGGCTGGCATGTATGGTGGTGCTGGCCAGATCAATGGCCATTTGGCGGTTGCACGGCCAACGGCCAATATCCCACAGAATACATAGCCAATGAATATGACAGCTCGCATCTTCACCTCACAGCGTACGTCACGATCAAAGCCAATGGCCATCCTTACCCCGACTTCTCGGCGCTCGCTCGTTTGACGGGTGAATACGGCGTTCCGATTGCAGACATCCTGACAGATTGCAATGGTTGGGATACGGATAATGCGGCACCAAGGGAGCTTGAGCCCAGAGGAGAGTGTCCTGCGGTCGCAAGCTCGGCTCTCTCAGGCAGCGGCTTACAGGCGACGATGGCCTCCCTTGCCGGCCTGCGTGATCGATTGAAGCTGGATACTGCAAGCGGGGCGGTACGTAGGCTCCCTGTGCTGGACGCAGCCATTCGCTATATCGACGCGCACAGTAAATGGACACCGGATGCGTATGGCGGGGCGCCCAATACAGCCGACACAACTCGGGCCAAGTCAAGAACCCCGTCCCGTTTTGTGGATAAGGCTGTCCCTATTCAGTACCTCTCTCATTTCGTCGGAATAGCCCGCAACCTGCCCTCCGAGATGGGACAGCGTGACGACGCTTATGCATCTGAGGCCTACGAGATCATGGGAGCACTAAATGATGATGCGGTAGCTCTAAGTAGACTAGGGCCAGGAAACAACTGAGGTGCGAAAACAGGGTGGTAACGAATGTCCTCAACCTCTAAGTATCGCGGTGCGAAAGCAGGAGGTATGATGGCCACTCCGCCAAGCTCCTGTCGCGTTTCCGTTGCTGCACTGACGATCTACCGAACACTATTCTGACATCTTCCTGTGGTAATCTCGCCTTAATCGCGTCCGCTGCACATTAGCACTCTAATGTAGTGCGCCAGTCACACAGGTCGCTTATGTTTGCGATCTGAAACGCTGGGCATTTCCAAAGAGGTCTCTTCCGCGAATCGGTTCTGCGACACATCAGCTATGCAGAAAGTTCCGTGGAATACCACATCTCGCGAGCGAGATGTGGGGGGACCCTTTGACGGCTACACGGAAACAGAGTTTGACCAGGAGTATGGTGGCTAAAACACCGGATATAAAAGACTATCTAGGTGGCGCACTACACTGGGTGCTGGGGGCAATTCACATTGCAGACCGTTTCTATTGTCATCGCTGACGATCATTCCCTGATCCGCCTTGGAATTCGTCAAGTTCTAGAGCAGTACCCGGCTTACGTTGTAGTCGGCGAAGCAGCTGATGGAACAGAGGTACTCGAGATTGTGGAGATAAGCGCCCCAGACCTCTTGATTCTCGATATCGACATGCCGAAGTTAAACGGACTCGATGTATTGCGCATCCTGAGCGCCCGGGTGTCGAAGATGCGCGTACTTTGCCTCTCGCTTCATAACCAGCGAGACATGATCGAGCTGGCATTTCGCTACGGCGCCTCTGCTTTTTTACTTAAAGAAAGCGCCCTTTCGGAGTTACACGAAGGCATTCGTGAGGTCCTGTCAGAACGACAATATATCTCTCCCGCGGCGGTACTGAAAAGGATTGTTCCGGAAGCCGCCGGAAAGAGTAGAGGCGCCCCCGCTCTTAAGCTGTTGACGCCTACCGAGCGACTGGTGCTTCGCATGGTCGCCATGGACCGGTCGAGCAAAGAGATCGCCGAGGAATTAGCGATCCATTTCCGTACCGTCGAGAATCATCGGTCCAGCATCTGCAAAAAACTGGAAATTAATGGATCTAATGCGCTGCTGCGTTACGCTCTTCAAAACCGTGGGGAGATTTGACTCCCTCCGCATGAGAAGAGCAATGCGTACGAGGTGCGGGATCGCGGTTTTCTGCTTCATCGTGGCCCTTGGTCTACCGCTTCGTCTGGCAGCAAAGCCGGTCGCATATCATTTGCGGTCGTGGGATCAATCCAGCGGCTTGCCCAACGACAGCCTTCAGGCAATCGTGCGTGATCAAAAGGGCTATTTGTGGATGACCAGCGACTCTGGGCTGCTTCGCTTTGACGGTGTGCGGTTCCAGATGTTCAATCCCAGCAACACGCCGGCGCTTCGCAGCAATAACTATTCGTTCGGCGTGTTGCTGCAGTCTCGTGATGGCTCACTTTGGGCGGGGACCCGAGATGCTGGCGTGGTTCGCTACCAGGGTGGCGAGTTTACTGCCATGGGCGAAGAGGAAGGCTTACCCGGAAATGACATCCTCCGTATCGATCAGGACGATTACGGCGACGTCTGGATTTACACGCGCGGTGGGCTGGCCCGTTGGCGCAATGGCCAGATGGTAACCATGGCGCCGCGGCCTGGATCTCCCTTCAATGCTTTCCTCACCTCGTCCAAGAAACAGGTTGGATTCGACGGCTTCCGGCTAGGTCTCTGGCGGTCCATCGCGGGCCGCCTGGAGCGGTTCGCGTACGGCAGGTGGGCCGAGTTCCCCTTGCCCGAGGGAGTTACTCCGGACCAGCTTCATATCCGCTCGGTGCATGAGGATTCGAAGCGTCGCATCTGGTATTCGCTGCATGAGCGTCGCGGTGACTATTTCCTGGTCGACAATGGCAGGCTGCAAACATTGCATGGGTTGCCGCAGGACTCATTTGTAAGTTGGGAAGATCGCAATGGAGGCCTTTGGATCACAGATCACCACGGCCGGTCAGCGATCTGGAAAGATGGAGAGTCCTCGCCCATGCCGGCTCTGGCCACGCCTGAATTCTTTAGCGTCATGGAAGATCCATCAGGAACGCTATGGATTGCGACAGTGACGAATGGGCTGTTCCGCGGCCAGATCGCTGCGTTTACTGTCATTTCACAGTCGGGCGCACCGGAGGTCGCGGCGTCACTATTGATGGACCGCAACCGCCGTCTATGGATTGCGAGTGACACCCTGCAGCAAATGCAAGCTTCACTGCTGGTGGAGAAAGCACATCTTTGGGATAGAACAAACTTATCTGCCATCACCTCGTTAATGCAACGGGCCAACGGGGAAATCATCGCCGGCACTCGCGAAGGCATTTACCGGCTGACTCGGGATGTTCTGCAACCTGTAATCGAACCATCGGCGGGTTTAAATAACACCATCCAATCATGGCAGGATGGGGCGCTGTGGGCCGGCGGCGCATCAGGTCTCGCGCGTATCGAGCGCAATCAATTAGAGCGATTTCCCAGTTTGGACAACGACACGGCCCCGGTCGATGTCTCATCGATGGTTCGGGAGCCCTGGGGCTTTTGGACCGGTACGAACAAAGGTTTGACCCGCCTTGAGTTGACGAGCGGGCGCACATGGAAGTTGTTTCCCGGCTGGACATATGGAGCAGTGAGATGCCTTTATCAGGATTCGCAGGGCTCCCTGTGGGTGGGGACCGAAAGCCAGGGCCTGCTCCGGATGAAGGACGGCAACATTCGTCAGTTTTCCAAGACAAACGGACTTCCTGACAACCTGGTGTCTTCGATTGTAGAGGACCGCATGTCAGACACTCGATCTCTGTGGGTTCAGACGGGGGGCGGCCTGGCGGGGATAGAGTTAAGCCGGCTCGATGAGACAGCAAGCGAGCTCAATGGCATTTCCTGGTCCCTGGTGGATCGCGAAGATGGCATGCCGTCGAGATTGTTTGCTCCGGCTGGACAGGCGCGCTCGCTGCAAGACCTAAAGGGCAACCTGCTATTCACTACACCGAGTGGCATCGTAGTGCTGCGGCCTGATCTGGTCAGCATGGATGAGAAACCTCCCCGCGTTTACATCGAGGGTTACGAAATTGACGGAGTTAGCGGCGGCGAAGAAAGCTCCATCACAATCTCACCCGGGCACACCGTGCTGAACGTCCACTACACGGCAATTACACCGGGGCAACCCGAGCGGGTGCGCTTTCTTTCCCGTATCAAAGGGCTTGACGCGGAATGGACCGATGTCGGTACGCAGCGAAACGGTATCTTCGCCCGCATCCCGGCGGGTGAATACGAGTTTGAGGTGAAAAGCCTCAATGCCTTCGGAATACCTTCAAGCAATGTGGCGCGAATCCCGATTCACGTGCTGCCTCACTTCTACCAGCGGCGCTTGGTCCGAATTGTTTTCATTTTGTTTTGCCTGGCGGTGATCGTGCTGCTGTTGCTCTACGTGCAAACGCGTTCGCGGCATGAGAGTCAGATTCAACGAGCCTTCGCGCATCGTCTGATGGCTTCGCAGGAAAGCGAGCGGAAACGCATCGCCGCGGACCTGCACGATGGTCTAGGACAGCATCTGGTACTCATCAACAATCTTTCACTGTTGGGGAAGAGCGGCGACCTTCCACGAATCAGGCAGGAGCTCTTTTCGCAGATTGAGGAGCAGACAGGGCAGGCGCTCCGGGAACTGCGTTCCATCTCCTACGATCTGCGGCCTTATCAATTAGATCGCATGGGGCTTACGCATGCCATCGAGGCCCTGGTGAGCGTTGTTGACGCTTCCTTTGCAGGCGCAATCTCCGCGGACCTGGAAAACATCGATGGCTTAATCCCCACCCACTTGGAGATCGCCCTGTACCGCATCGCGCAGGAATCGCTTAATAATCTGGTGAAGCATTCCCACGCGACTATGGCATCGATCCGTATAAGTGTAGAGGCAGCAACGGTGATCATGATAGTTGCAGACAATGGTTGCGGCGTTCACTTAAAGTCCGGTAGCACGGGTTTCGGTCTTATTGGCATGCAGGAACGCGCCACAATTCTCCAGGGCATGCTCGCGGTCGGCACTGGCGCGCGGGGAGGCACGACCATAACCCTGAGCGTTCCAATTAAGATGGACTGAAATCCGACGCCACTCTGTTCAAAGAGATGGCACACAATCTGACCGGCCCAGGTAGCGAGGCATCACGCAGCGGAATCTGAATAGGTTGGTAACGAGAAAAGAGAATCCTATCAACCATCCGCAGGCGAAATTTCCGACCTGCCGGAGTTGGCACGTAGTGCGGCGGAAAGAGACGACGCTGAATGGCAAGCGGCTACAAACCGACAAAGAGGGTATCGCATTGGCCGGGAAATATACTTCGGTAGGGTGGCATACGTTCCGTCGTACCTAACCTTTTCTGGCTGGACGAAACTGTGGCGCCGATGAGAATTCAATAGGCACTGACGCGTCACGCGTCGATTCAGGCGACGGTGAATTCTACGGCAGGCGATGGCGTTGCAGACGATCGCGTTCTCAATTCGCGAAGCCGGCAGTGGGTTGTGGACATGGCCGTGCAGGAAAGCACTGGGACCCTGCTTTTTTAAATGGGAGGCAACGGGGAGCAGATACATCGAGGGGCCAACCCGCAACGTGGTGATTGGGTTGGTTGCGGGGCTTGGATTTGAACCAAGGACCTTTGGGTTATGAGCCCAACGAGCTACCGGACTGCTCCACCCCGCACCTTGATATTAACAATCCAGAGGCACAGGGTCAAACGGCCGCCGGCCGGTGGTTTGACGCAGCAGCGGCCGGGCAACAACGACATGCGTGCCTGTTGCAGCTTTGAGATCTGCTTGGCCGTGCATTCCTGAGACCTGCGCGTAGAGTGAGTAGATGAGTTGCGCCAGGCGCTGGTCAAGGCATGCTTCTTTCGTCCACAAACCGCAAACCGCATAGCACCGTACACGTGCATTTGTTGCAGCCCCTGATGCATATCGGGTTTGCTCTTACGGGCGTGGGCACCGTTTTGTTGGGCTGCATTCTGCCGCGAGTTGCCGCGCAATGGCATTTGCGCGATAAAGATGCCGGCCTGATGCTGCTGGTTCAGTTCGCTACATCGGCTACAGGAGCGCTCCTTGCCCGGCGCAATCTGTGGCAGACACTCGCTTGTGGCTACGGCCTGGGAGCTACCGGGGCCATCGGCATCTTCCTGTTGCAGCGGAGCGTCTTCCCGTTCTTCCTTGCCGCATTTGGCGTCTTCGGGTTGGGACTCGGTTTGGCTATGACCTCCACCAATATGCTGGTGGGCCGGCATTTCACCACGCGCAGAGGCGCCGCGCTGGCTCTACTCAACTTTGCGTGGAGTGCGGGCGCCGTGGCTTGTCCCCTGGTGGTGGCGCGGTTCTTTGCTCACACCAGCGGCGGAACACTCTTCGGCCTGACCGGACTCCTGCTTGCCCCATGCGCGCTCTTGCCGCTATGGAGGCGTCAGGGAGAGTGGCAATCCGCTGCGGACAAAGTCGTCGTGCCAGGCACACCGGCAGAGACCCCGACGATCGTCCACTTTGCACTGCTGGCATTCCTTTACGTGGGAGTCGAAGCGACCGTCGGCAATTGGATCAGTACCTACGCGACTCGCGCTGCGGCTTGGAGCCTTAACGGCAGCAGCGTCGCGGTTGCGACCTTCTGGGCAGCCTTACTGCTGGGCCGGGGTTTAACGCCGTGGTGGCTGCACCTTTTGCGGGAAAGCCAGCTCTACCGGGCCGCCATGGTGACGGTAGTGGGCGGCGTCTGCATCCTTCTGGCGGCGCACAGCGCAGGCATACTGCTGGGAGGCGCGGCAATCACCGGCCTCGCCCTTGGACCGCTGTTCCCCATCACGATTTCGCTTTTCATGGCGGAGATCGGCGCTTCCCGCAATGCAGGCTTCGTGTTCGCCTTCGCCGGCCTGGGAGGCGCAGTTTTCTCCTGGCTCACCGGGGTGCTTTCGACCAGCAGCGGATCACTGCGGATCGGCCTGCTCGTACCCGCGGCCGCTTCAATGTCTATGCTGGCGCTCATGCTGTGGCCGCGGCGAACACCCGCAGTAGCGCCACGCTAACCGCGCCAGCCCGCGCTCGCGGCAGGCTGGTTTGCAAGCTCTGTTGTAAGTCAGCCTGGAACTCGCCACCGCACCTACTCCGCGTTGGCCTTCTGCTCCTGGTAGTGGCCGATGTGGTTGTAGACCTCATCGGGAAACTTCAGGTTGCGGTAAAGATTACCGCAGTCGGGATCGTCCGGATTGGGCAGTATGGGAAAGGCTTGCTGCGCTTGCCAGTCGAGGATGCGGTCTCGCTTGGGGGGATTGTAGTCCCGGCCTTCCACCTGGCGCAGCATGTTGGTTGCCGACTCTTCAGAGAAATCGGCATCGCGCGTGAGCCAGCCAAGTACCTCTTCGTGCGGCATGAAGTGCCGCGCGACCATGGCAAACACCAGGCGCCCATAGTGACCGATGTCGGTGCCCGCCTGCAGCGAGTCCAGCAAATGCGCCATCATGGAATCCTTGCGCAACTCTGCCTCGGCGTCTCCTTCCTCCTGACTCTTCGGGCCGGGAGTGCTGTTCCCTTTCTGGTCGTCCTCAGGTTTCGCCGCATCGCTCTTCAATCGCGCCAGTTCCTGTTCAGCTCGCTCGGCCCGTTCCGTGGCGGCTTGCAATTCCGCTTTTTCGTCGACCGCTTGTTCCCGCTTACTCATGCTTCCTCCTACGCTTTTTCTTCGCCTACAAGACAAGATGGCAGCACTGGCTCTGGCGTTGCCCGGCAGCCATTTGCCGTCTAAGCTGAAAAGCGAGGTTCGACCGGTCGACATGAAGCTCTTCACACCATTGCTATGCCTGTGCCTGATTGCCGTGACCACCAGCAGAGTGCCCGCCCAGACGGTCGCCCAAACAAGCGACCAGGCGATTGATCCTGCGTTGGGTATAAGCACGCTCCCATTGTGGCCTGCGGGCGCGCCGCAGATTGCCGGCACGCCCACAGCAGACCTGCCGGCACTCACGGTGTTCGCTCCCCAGAAGGGCAAGGCGACCGGATCGGCAGTGATCATCGCTCCCGGGGGCGCTTACCTTGGCCTGGCCAGCAATCTTGAAGGGAGGCAGGTGGCGGATTGGTTCACGTCCCTCGGGATGACCGCATTTGTTCTCAAGTACCGCCTCGGCGCCAAATATCTCTATCCCATTCCGCTGGAGGACGCGCAACGCTCGGTTCGGTTGGTGCGCTCACTCGCGACGGCGTATGGATTCGCGCCCAATCGGATTGGCTTCGTAGGCTTTTCTGCCGGAGGACACCTGGCAGCAGCTACGGGAACTCTCTTCGATGCAGGTAAACCTGATGCAGCGGATCCGCTGGATCGGATCAGTAGTCGTCCCGACTTCCTGGTGCTGGGCTACGCCTGGCTCAATGCCATGCAGCCCAGCGGCCAGTTCATCACCTACTGCTCGTTGATGAAAACCATCCCGCCGGAAACCTGTAAGGCAAACGAAGCCAAATACACACCCAGCCTGCACGTGACCGCACAAACGCCGACCACATTCCTCTACAGCACCACCGATGACCGCACGGTTCCCGTGCACGCCAGCGTTGATTTCTACAACGCTCTGATCGCGGCGCAAGTGCCTGCGGAAATGCACATCTTTCGCCATGGAAGCCACGGCAGCGGTATGGGTGCGGGCAGTGCCGCGTTGGACCAATGGCCCGCGCTGCTGGAGCAATGGATGCGTGATCAGGGGCTGCTCACACCAGGCGTCCCATAAGCCGAGTTAGCAGCAGCCCTAAAAACACGGCCGTTGCGGCAGTTGACGCAACAAGTGACAAGCCTGCATGTTCATCCAGCTAAAGGTTTTTCTGGCCTGCCGCTTCACACATCCAGCTAAACCACGCGGGAGCGCATCTACATACTTCTACGTCGATTTTCCCGTCAACCTGCCGCAGCCTCATTGCGATGCAAACGGCGAACTAACGCAACTGAAAGTACAGGACCCTCATCAAGATGCCAGAAACGCGCACTGCCGCCATAAAAGAAGGTCTTCCTCATCCCCGGGGCGCAAGCTGGGACGGAAAAGGCACAAATTTCGCTATCTTCTCTGCTCACGCAACCAAGGTGGAGGTTTGCCTGTTCGACGACAAAGGCGAAAAAGAGCTTGAGCGGATTGAGCTGCCTGAGTACACTAATCAGATCTTTCACGGTTACCTGCCGGATGTGCGCCCGGGCTCGGTGTATGGGTATCGCGTGCACGGGCCCTATGAGCCGGAAGCGGGCCACCGTTTTAACCCAAACAAGTTACTGCTTGACCCGTACGCCGTAGCCCACACTGGCGAACTCCAATGGAATCCCGCGATCTTTGGCTATGTTATGGAGTCGATGGACGACACCACATTTGACGAGCGTGATAGCGCTCCTTTCATGCCCAAGTGCGTGGTGGTTGATCCTAACTTTGATTGGCACGGACAGAACGTGTTGAGCGAAGTGCGTGTGCCTTTTGACGACACCATTCTGTATGAACTGCATGTCAAGGGTTTTACCAAGCTCTTCCCTCATATTGAGGAGTATTTGCGCGGCACCTATGCCGGGCTGGGTTCTGATCCGGTGCGCAGGTACATCAAGGAACTCGGCGTTACCTCAGTCGAGTTGTTGCCCATTCACTTCTTCATCAACGATAGCCAGTTGCTGGAGAAAGGTCTGACGAATTATTGGGGCTACAACACGATTGGATTCTTCGCGCCAGACGCGCGCTATTCGGTCGATCGCGCGCATGCCCTGCGGGAGTTCAAGGAGATGGTGGCGCGGCTGCACGATGTCGGGCTCGAAGTGATTCTGGATGTGGTCTACAACCACACCGCGGAAGGTAACGAACGTGGGCCGACTCTCTCGTTCAAAGGGATCGATAACGCCAGCTACTATCGCTTGCTGCCGGACAAGCCGCGTTATTACATCAACGACACAGGGACCGGCAATACGTTAAATCTAAGCCACCCACGCGTGATCCAGATGGTGACCGACAGTCTGCGCTACTGGGCTGAGCAGACGCGCGTCGACGGTTTTCGGTTTGATCTTGGGACAATTCTGGCACGGGAACCAAACGGCTTCGACAACCAGAGCGGGTTCCTCAAGGCTTGTAGCCAGGATCCCTGCCTGGCGCGGGTAAAGCTGATTGCCGAACCGTGGGATTGCGGTCCCGGCGGGTACCAGGTCGGGGGCTTTCCTCCCGGCTGGGCGGAGTGGAACGACAAGTTCCGCGACACGACCCGCAAGTTCTGGATTGGGCACGCGCCACCCGCTGCATTAACCGACGTGATGTGCGCTTCCGCTTCCGTTTTTAACCACCAGGGACGCAGGCCCTGGGCATCGGTCAACTTTGTCACGGCTCACGACGGCTTCACCCTGGCCGATGTGTTCAGCTACAACGAGAAACATAACGAAGCCAACGGAGAAGACAACCGGGATGGGAGCGATAGCAATAACTCCTGGAACTGCGGCGCTGAAGGACCGACGGATGACCCTGACATCCTGGCGTTGCGCAAACGGCAGATACGCAACACGCTGGCAACGCTGCTGCTTTCGCAGGGAACCCCGATGCTGTTAGCGGGAGACGAGTTCGCACGCACCCAACACGGAAACAACAACGCATACTGCCAGGACGACGAGATCAGTTGGTTGCATTGGGACCTGCAGGAGAAAGAGCAGGACCTGGTCGCATTCACTCGCCGCTTGATGGACATGCGCCATCATTACCCTATTCTTCGCCGGAATCTTTTCCTCAGCGGGCAGTACAACGAAGAGTTGGGCGTCAAAGATTTGACGTGGATCAACGCCAACGGATCAGAAATGCAGCAGGAAAGCTGGAGCGACCCGAATATGCGTTGCTTTGGCATGCTGCTGGATGGGCGCGCACAAACTACGGGTATCAAGCAAAGAGGTCGGGAGGCTACCTTGCTCATCGTGATCAATGACTATCACGATTTAGTAGAGTTCACCCTGCCCGAATGCCCCGGTGGAGACAGCTGGAAGCTGCTGGTAGACACTAACCTGAGCGACAACAGCGAACACGGCACTTTCACGGTCGGCGAAGTCTACGGGGTCACGGCTCGTTCTCTGTTGGTGCTGGCCCTGGTTTCTGCAGCGGTCATCACTGCAAACCAGTGATGGACCGGCCCGGGTGTTCGCCTGGGCTGATTGAACGAACCCGCTAAACACAACGCCCATCTTCTTCCTGAAGATGGGCGTTGTTGTTTTGCTCTAAGTCTAAAAAAGCTATTTGGCGACTTGCCACTTTTCGCCGTTCATCACCAGCTGATCTTCTGCCCCCAACGTTTTAGAAAGAGCGGTGGCGAGGCTGGGGAACGCCAGCTTCATTTCTTCTGTTTTGGCCCAGTCCGGCACGTCTGTAAGGCTGTAGTGATACGTAACCGCTGCGGTCTTGAGCCCGGATCCATTGACGCTATTGGTGAAGCTGTCGATCGTGTCGACCGCGCGGTGCCCATAGCAGAAGTTGCCATAGCCCGGTTGCGCAGCATCCGGAGTCCAGGACGACCGGCCTTGCGGCGACAGATCGTAGTTGTTTACCTGCTTCGAAGCCACAATAAAGACCTTCTTCTCGGCGGTTGTGCGGGTTAACAGGCCCGCATCGGTAAGTGCGTCATACCCCTGCGTCTTTGCATCGTCCGCCGTCGCTGCCTGTACGGGGAGCTTCTTTTCATCCTGCCAAAGGCAGACCGGGTGCCCTTTGTAATAGTCATTGATGGCTGCTTTGTAGTTCGCCTGCGAGTTGTCCTGTTTGTTGCAACCAGCGATGGAAAGGGCGATTCCGCAAAGTAAAGCGGTTGTTGATGAGTATCTCTTGATCATTGAGAGTCCTTTCAAATGCTGGCATGCGGATTGGCAGCTACAGCAGGCGATGAGATGCGTTCTGGTTGGCTTCTGTTGTAGGGCAAGCGGCACCGCGGAGTCTGGAGCGAGCACTCAGTGATGTTTCATCCTGGATTGCGCAGCACTATTGACGGGTGCCTGATCACTTCGCCTGAGCCACACCCCATGGCTGCCGGTATCCTTGGTGTGGCCGTGGAGGTGGTGTGGCCGTGGAGGTTTTGCATGGAAGAAGCGTGGGCATCGATGTTGCATGTAGCGATTGGCGAGGCAAAGACTGGCCTGGCGGAGGGCGGCTTGCCTATTGGCGCGGCAATGTTCACCCGGGCTGGCGTATTGCTAAGCTCGGGGCGTAATCGCCGTGTGCAGCTCGGCGACCCTTCCGTGCACGGCGAAACAGATGCATTCCGCCGGGCCGGGCGGCTGCGTTCTTACCGCGACGTGGTGATGGTCACAACGCTGGCGCCGTGCTGGTACTGTAGCGGGCTGGTCCGCCAATTTAACATCCGCACAGTCGTAGTGGGCGAGAGCCGCACGTTTAGCGGCGGCATCGATTGGCTGCGCTCCATCGGCGTGCAGGTCATCGATCTTGCTTCGGAAGAATGTGTGCAAATGATGCAGGGCTACATTCAACAGCACCCGGAAATATGGAACGAAGATATCGGCGAAGAGTAGCTCAGCTAGGGCACATCACGCGGCGTGCACCCGGAGATTTAAGTGTCTTCGACCAAAGGGAAACCGACGATGCCGTACCCGGCGAGGTGCCGGGCCACGCAGCGAAGGTATTCGGTGAGGAGTAAGCGGCCCCCGCGTTCACACTGAATGCCATCACGTTGGTTTGGCAGGGTGCCGGATTGGCGGCTCCGTTCGTGACAATTCCATAGGAGGTAACGAAGTTGAGGTAGCCGGCAACGGGCGGGGTGGCCGGTGGCCAACCCATCGCCAGATCCACGCGGGGTGCTTCCAGCGCGGCAGTAAAACCGACCGGGCCTGCGGCTTGCACGCTGGTCTCGTGTGGATCGGACTGGCTCTCCGCGTTGAAAATGCCAGAGGGTTTGGTGATGCCGTTTGTGAAATTGAATCCTCCACTGCCGCTATACCGGATCAGCTTGCTACCCTCCACCACACTGTTCTTCGCGGTGAAATCCGGAATGAAACTGAAGCCCAGCGAAAGCCGCAAATCCAGCGGCACGGCGCCAAGAACGATGGGCACGTCATACGCAGCCTTCGACAGCATGGCGGTTTTGAAAAGCTCGGCAGGCCAGGAAGTGATTTTAGCCATTGCCCCGGGGCGCATGCCATCGTTGGCAACCGCGTACCACTTCAGATTTACCTGGCCCGCCAGATTGGCGTTCACGAAATCCAGATTCACCACCTGACTGTTCTTAATCTGCATGCGAATGGTGCTGGTGAAGTTACTAAGGTAGCCCACTCCTTCGTAGGCCAACACGCCCTGTTTGCCGCCGTACTTGATAGTCGCCTGCACATTCATGCGGTCCGCGGCCGGCGAGAATCGAAGGTGATAGTTGTAACCAGAAAAGTTTATGTCGAACTCTGCCGGGCCGAGCGTTTCGACCGCTTGCTGCGGGGGCGCCTGGCTGGCGTGCAGCCGGCTGAAATCGATCTTGTACGTGCCTTCAAGTTGGCCCGACTTGATGGCATCCGTAATCTTCGCAGGGCTCGTCCTGAGCAGATAACCGTGGCCGCTTTTTTCCACTAAAACGACCGTGCCCAACGCCAGCCCGGAGAGAAGCACAATGCTGCCTGGTTTCAGTCGCGCCACTTGTGCGGCGGTCGAGTCAAATACGTAATCGCCATTAGGATGAATAGCCAGAAGGTGGTGCATCGTGTCTTCTTTGCTGACGACGATCACGCCCTTTTGGTAGACGACGTTGTAGGCGGTCGTACCATTTTCCATGGGAGAGGAACGGGGCGTGTAGACGGGCCCTGCAAAGTGCCGGCCGGAATAACCCGCAGCATTCACTCGCAGATCAGGATCAACTGGGCCGGAAGATTTGGCAGCGCGCCAATGGTATTCGGCTGGTTTTTTGCATCCGCCCAGCAAAAGCAGCCCGATTGAGCAAGCGATGACGCACTTAACGGCGCAATCTATCCGCTGGGGAATGTTCGATGAGCGCGGCCAGTACCAGATTGTTCCACTTCGCATGCCACAAAGAACGTAACAGACAGAACCCGGCGGCACAAAAGCGATGGAGTGGCCCCGGGCGCTTGTCTTTCTACGGTTCCTTGACCTTCAACAGGTGGCCGTTGGCCTGGATGAAGGCTTCGATCTCATCCTTCATACCAAGGATCTTGGTCCATTGTTCCCGGTAGAGTGTCACCGGGAACCGCCCGACACCATAGAGCGAGACCGCGCCCTTCTCGCTCACCTTGAGCCCGAGGCCACGGCTGCCCTTGCTTTTGAGCGCCTCATTTTCTGCGCGCAACTTCTCAATTTCTGCTTGCAATTCTTCAGACATGGTCCCCTCTCCAGTAGCGGGTGCCCCCAGTCTAGCGCAAGATGGCGGCTCACCTCGCGCCCCCAGCGGCCTGACAGATCCTTTTCGGTCCGCCGTTCTCGATCAGGCGGCCAGGTGCAATCGGCGGAGATACGTGTTTAAGATGCCCTATGCCTGGTTGCGACACCCTCATACGAAATGTACGCGTTGTCGATGGCAGCGGAGGCGAACCGTATCTGGCTGACGTAGCCGTGGATGATGGTTTGATCTGCGCGATCGGCCAGCTTTCCAGCTACTCCGGTGGGCAAGTCACCGAGGGCAATGGGCACGTCCTTGCCCCCGGTTTCATTGACGTTCATACGCACGACGACACCAGCGTGCTGCGCACGCCGCAGATGTTGCCCAAACTTTCGCAGGGAGTGACCACGGTGATTGTGGGCAACTGCGGCATAAGCGCAGCCCCGGTGCGGTTGCGGGGTCCGGTGCCCGACCCGATGAATTTGCTGGGGGATGCGGACGCGTTTCGCTATCCAACGTTTGCGGACTATGTTGCGGCGATCGCAGGCGCCAGGCCAGCCGTGAACGTGGCCGCCCTGGTCGGCCATACCGCTCTGCGGAACAATCACATGGACCGCCTGGACCGGGCGGCTACTGCGGCCGAGATTGGAGCCATGCGCTTGCAGCTCAGCGAGTCACTGGCACACGGTGCGCTGGGGTTGAGTTCGGGCGTAGCCTATCTCTCCGCAAATTCCGCTCCACCGGAAGAAGTCGCGTCCCTCGCCGAACCGCTCGCCGCTGCTGGCGCGGTGTACGTCTCGCACATGCGCACTGAAGCCGAAGCCATCCTCGACGCCATGAACGAGGTGTTTGCGCTCGGCCGTGAGCGGCAGGTGCCGGTCATGATTTCTCATCTCAAATGTGCCGGCATCGCCAATTGGGGCCGGAGCCCAGAAATTCTGCAGGCTCTTGACGAGGCCCGGTCGCGGCAAGCGGTGCATTGCGACTGCTACCCCTATGCCGCCTCCTCAAGCACACTCGATCTTCGCCAGGTGGATGAACGCATTCGCATCGCGATCACGTGGTCGACACCCCATCCTGAGGTCGCCGGGCAGACCCTGGCGCAAATCGCACTGGCCTGGGGACTCAGCCAGCGCGAAGCCGCAGAGCAGCTACGGCCAGCGGGAGCCATTTACCACAACATGTCAGAGGACGACGTGCGCCGCATTCTGCAACACCCCGCCAGCATGATCGGTTCCGACGGCCTGCCGCATGATCCCCTGCCGCACCCTCGTCTGTGGGGCACCTTCCCTCGCGTGCTGGGACATTACTGTCGCGAAGAACGTCTTTTTTCGCTGCCCGAGGCAATCTATAAAATGACAGGGATGCCTGCACAGCAGTTTTCGCTGACTGGGCGTGGCCGGGTGCGCGAAGGCTGCCATGCAGACCTGGTCTTGTTCGATTCCGCAACCATCAGGGATACGGCCACCTACGCTGACCCAGCCCGCAGTGCTGAAGGCATCATCAAGGTGTGGGTAAACGGTGCGCTTGCGTACACAGACATGCGCGCCACCGGCGAACGCGCGGGACGCTTTCTGCCGCGAGCCTCATGACCGTGCTCGCCGCCCTGCTTCAATCTCTGCCGCAGGCCATCCCGCAAACCGTAACCAAAACCCCTCCGATGCTCGATAGCCACGGAGTCTTCCTTCTCGTGGCCGCAGCCGCCTCCGTCGTTGCGCTGATCCTGCTGATTGCGGTCGGCAAGCTGAACCCATTCATTTCGCTGATGACGATCTCGCTTGCGCTCGCGGTCGTGACCGGCATGCCGCTGGAAAACATCGTCGCATCTTTCGAACGAGGTACCGGCAGCACGCTGGGGCATATCGTTATCGTGGTTGGGCTGGGCACCATGCTGGGCAAGATGATGGCTGAGTCCGGAGCGTCGGAGCGCATTGCCGAAACGCTCATTCAGCTCTTTGGTGAACGGCGGGTGCCGTGGTCAATGATGTGCGCAGCACTGGTGGTTGGGCTGCCGGTATTTTTCGAAGTTGGTTTTGTGCTGCTGGTCCCCATCGTGTTTACCGTGGCCCGGCGAACCCGCATGTCGTTAATCCTGGTCGGCCTGCCTATGGTTGCGGGGCTCTCGGTGGTTCACGGCCTGGTGCCTCCACACCCGGCGGCGATGCTCGCGGTCACCATGTTTCATGCGGATGTGGGCCGCACCATACTGTACGCGCTACTGATCGGTATTCCGGCCGCCTGCATCGCCGGCCCGCTGTATGCGCAGCTGATAGCCCCGAAGATTCACTTCGATACACCGAATCCCATGGCAATGCAGTTCGTAGAGCACGATGCGCCGCGAGCGTTACCCGGCTTTGGCCTGTCGCTGGTGACAATTTTGCTGCCCGTGGCCCTCATGCTGATTGGCAGCTGGGCAAACGGGTTGAGCGCCCCGGGAAGCGGGGTGAACCGCATGCTGCATCTGCTCGGCAGTGCCGATATCGCTTTACTCGCCGCCGTGCTGGTGAGCTTTTATACCCTGGGGAAAATGCGCGGGTTTGACCGCGCCACGATTCTGAAATTTTCCAATGAATGTTTGGCGCCTACCGCGGCCATCACGCTGGTGATTGGTGCAGGCGGCGGGTTCGGACGCATTCTGCAGGACAGCGGAGTTTCGCAGGCAATCGTCTCACTCGCACTGCATGCTCATTTATCGCTGCTGCTGTTGGGCTGGCTGGTGGCTGCGTTAATCCGGCTCGCAACCGGTTCCTCAACCGTTGCGCTGAGCACTGCGGCGAGCATCGTGGCGCCGATTCTGCTGCATAGCCCGGGTGTGCGTCCCGAGCTGCTCGCGATCACCACCGGGGCCGGCGCGCTCGTGTTCTCCCATGTGAACGATGGAGGCTTCTGGCTGGTCAAGGAGTACTTCAACATGAGCGTAACCGACACCATGAAAACCTGGTCCGTCACAGAGACTCTTCTCTCTTTCATCGCGCTGTTCCTGGCCCTGGGCCTCTCTGCCATCCTTCACTAGCCGGAGAGGATCGCGTGTCCCGCGGCCCATCTCCGCTGCACGCGAGGCCCTGCTCCCTGAACAGTAAGTTCAATCACCACTCTCCACCGCAGTGACAAAGCCCAACCCCTGGACGGGTGCCCCATGCTCGCCGACTCCGGCGTGCGTGGGTTGAACAA